>JAISFK010000500.1 GCA_031263625.1 Clostridiales bacterium | reverse complement strand
GCCTGGGGCTGCAGGCTGTCAGGAGAGGTGGATCCATGGGTACTCTGATCGGTCTTATTATCGGCGTGGTCGCCGTCGTGGTCGCTATGTTCTTCAAAGAGGTCAGCTTTGACGTATTCATCAACCCGGCGGCCATCTTTGTCATCTTTGTCGGCACCGCCGGCGCAGTGACTGTTTCAACGCCGATCAATGAGCTGAAAAATCTGCCGAAATTGTTCGGCGTGGTGTTCGGCAAAGACAAGGGGCTGTCCGTCAGAAGCGCCATCGACAAGCTGACCGAGTTTGCCAGCTTGGCGCGCAAGGAGGGCCTGCTCGCCTTGGAGCCCCGCGTCGGTGAAATCGACGATCCTTTCATGAAACGGGGCGCGGCCCTGCTGGTGGACGGCTGCGAGCCGGAAATGATCCGCAAAATACTCAACGAGGACATAGAAGCCATGGAGGATCGCCACGCGGCGGGGGCCAACATCTTCTCGCAGGCCGGCGCCTACGCCCCGACGCTGGGCGTGCTGGGCGCGGTGCTGGGCCTAATCGCCGCCCTGGGGCATATGGACGACACCGAAGCCTTGGGGCACGCCATTTCGGCCGCCTTTATCGCCACCGTGCTGGGCATCTTCACCGGCTACGTGCTGTGGCATCCCATCGCCAACAAGCTCAAGCGCATGTCCGCCCAGGAAGTGCATGTCAAGACGCTGGTCATGGAGGGCCTGATCGGCATGAGCGAAGGGGTCAACGCCCGGATGCTCGCCGAGCTTCTCAACTCGATGGTCGCGGTCGGCGAGCGCGCGGGCCAGGAGGGCGGTGAGTGATGGGGCGCAAAAAACGACACGAGGGGCACGCCGACGAGAGCTGGCTGCTCCCCTATTCCGATTTGATGACTTTGCTGCTGGCGCTGTTCATCGTCCTATTCGCCGCCAGCAAGGTGGACGAGGCCAAATTTCAGGCCATCAGGGAGGCTTTCGCGACGCAGTTTGCCGGCGGGACAAAATTGCCTGAAGGCGGGGACGGCCTGCTCCCGGAAGTGGTTTTGCCGATTCTGCCGGACGACCAGGAGGAAGCGGAGCCCGCGCCCTCAGAACCCGATGAGCCGGAAGAATCGGAGGAATCTGAGGATCCGGAGCAGCCCGACCAGGAGCAATCCGAGCCGGAACAGCCCAACCCGGATCTGGCTGAACTGTTTGATTCCCTGACCGGCTATATCGCCACCAACGACCTGTCCGACAACATGGCTCTCAAATTGTCCTCCGAGGAGGTGCTCGTCACGCTGTCCAGCGACGTCTGGTTCGCCTCTGGCAGCGCCGAGCTCACGCCGGAGATGCGGGTTTTTGCCGTCACGCTGGCAGACCTGCTGGCGCAAAGCCAAAAAACGCACCCAATCAACATCATCATCACCGGGCACACCGACGACCGGCCCATCCACACTGCCGCCTTCCCGTCCAACTGGCATCTGAGCGTGGCCCGCGCGGTTAATTTTATGGAGATCATGCTGGAAAACAGCACTTTCGATCCCCGCATCTTCAGCGCGCGCGGTTACGGAGAATACGAGCCCATCGACACCTCTGGCACTCCGGAGGGCCTCCAGCACAACCGGCGCGTGGAAGTCCTGCTCTCCCTAGCCGACGACGAGCCTGGCTGATGCGGACTCTAGCCAACGAGCCTGGCTGACGGACGTCAGCGCGGGCGTAAAGCGCTACGGGGCCGATGACCGATTCGGTCGAGGTCGATTCGGTAGATGTCGAATCGGGCCGCTGTGGGCCAAGGTCGATTTGGGCTGATTCGGGCCGAGGTCGGGTCGATGGTCGATTCGGCCGATTCGGGCCGAGGTCGGGCCGCTGCGGGCCAAGATCGATTTGGGCTAATTCGGGCTGGGGTCGGGCCGAGGTCGGGTCGATGGTCGATTCGGTCGATTCGCTTATTGACATTATGCGAATACCCGCATACAATGATGCCAACAGAGGGTTTCGCAGGCTGGGTTGGCGTTGGGCGCTCTAGTAATAGACGCTTTAGCGTTGGGCGCTCTGGTTAGCCATGGGTAACTCACTTTTGGGGAAAGGAAGGGCACAGGCATGGAGAACAAGGCAGGGCTGCAGGACCAAACCGTGCAGGCCACGATGCTCCTCCCCGTTTACGGCAGGGCCAAGGGGAGCCGCATGTTCCCGGATATTCTGCGCGACGACGGGGCCATTCGGATCGTCGATAGCATGGATTACGACTTCGCGCGAATTGACAAGCACTACGGCACGGAATACGGGTGCCTTTGCTGCCTGGTGCGCGCCAAGCGCCTTGACGAGCGCTGCCTTGCGTACATGCGCGAGCATCCGGGCGGCGCGGTCGTCAACCTCGGCTCCGGGCTTGACACGACGTTTGAGCGCGTGGACAACGGATCAATCCGCTGGCACAACGTCGATCTGCCGGACTCGATGGCGTTCCGGCGCCGGTTCGTCCCCCCAAAAGAGCGGTGCGCCGACATCGCGAGATCCATGTTCGACTACGCCTGGCTCGACGAAGTGAAAACCGACGACGGCAGCGCGTTCATCCTCGCGGGCGGGCTGTTCTACTTCTTTGAGGAAAGGCAGGTGCGCGAGTTGGTTTGCCGGATGGCGGAGCATTTTCGGTCCGGCGAAGTTTTCTTTGACGCGCAGTCGAAGACGGCGGCCAAGATTTCCAACCGAATGGTGCGCAAATCCGGGAACAAGGGCTCCGAGATGAAGTTTTGGGTGAAGGACG
The DNA here is from genome assembly GCA_031263625.1 of Clostridiales bacterium. Classification (GTDB taxonomy): domain Bacteria; phylum Bacillota; class Clostridia; order WRLR01; family WRLR01; genus JAISFK01. Next base: position 2,684 of record JAISFK010000500.1, on the reverse strand, counting down.
CGCAAAAGCTTAAAGACTGGTCGCCGCGCGGCATCGCGGTCGAGAGCGTGCCGTTCTTCGGCGAAACGAGGAAAGAAGTGCGCGTCAAGCTGTCCACGAGGGTGAACATGTGGGGATTTGACACGCTGAAAATGGGGCAGCTCATCAGCGTCCGGTGGGGTGGCGCGGCATGAAAGGCCACATGCGCGCGCTGTTCCATGCCGGGCTGAGGACAAAAGGCATCTGTTCGCGAAAGCGGCCGCGCCGCTCGCGCTTTCCGCGCTGTTCTTCGCCGCCCCGTTCTTTGCCGCCAGCGCCAGCGCCCGCGCTTAAAGGCTTTCTGGGCGCGGCGCCGCCCGCTGGGCCCGCCGCCGCGCTCGCCGCCTGCCCTATTTCAGCAAATAGCAGCTCGTGTACGTGAGCGTCAGCTTGCCGTAGTAGTACGGTATGCCCGACAGCTCACACACCTTGCTCACCCACAGGCCATACGCCTCCATGGAGGATATGGCCTGCTCCGGGAAGCGGCACGGCGCGTCCGGGTACGTGCACTTCTCGCACTTGGCGCACGTCCCGGCGCCCATCGGCAGCATGTCGGGGTAGCGGAGCCGCACCCCCCCCACGAGCGCGGCAAAGCTGTCGCGGTGCTTTTCGGACGTCGCGTTGATCGTGTCGATGTCAAAGTCGTCGTCCATATGCCCCGTCGTCTGCACGATAATGCCGTAGGAATACTGGGCCGCGCGCTCCGCCGCCTCCTCAATGCTGCCGCAGCCGGGCGGGCACCGCCAGTTTTTGTTGTACTGGTGGCACCTGTCCGCGCTGCACATCTCGCGAACCTCCGGCATGAACACCAGCGCCCGGACGTTCAGCTCCCCGGCGCTGGAGAACCCTGCGTCCAGGGCCTCCCGCACCAGGGCTTCCGTATCGTAAGCCATGGCTATGACCATTCCCTCTCAAATTTTGCGCAAAACTCTCGCGCGCGAGGCAAATTCGCAGGCTATTCGGCCTGCCCGCATGCCCGCCGTCGCCTGCGGGCTATTCGGCCTGCCCGCCGTCGTCCGGCTTGGCCTGCCTCTCCCCGCATTTCGGGCAGTAGACGCTCTCCAGCTCCAGCTTCGCGCCGCACGCCAGGCAGACCTTGAACAGACGGTTTTCGGACAGGTTCTTCTCCAGCGCCTCGATGTTCTCGCTGATCAGCTTGATCGCCTCGAGATCGCTCAGGATAAAGTCCGGCACTTCCCCGCCGTCCTTGTAGATCTGCCAGAACTTTTGGCCAATCTGGCTCTGCAGCTTGCCGATCTTGTCCTTTTCCACGCTGATGTTGTAGGACGTCTTCGTGTTTTCCAGCAGTTCCCCCGACTTCCTCGCCGCCGAGTAAAACAGGTCGGTGATCTTCTTCACGGCGTTGTCAAATTCATTCATTGCATTGGCCTCCGTTCACAAAAATTGGGGCGCCGGGGCGGGCGGCACACGGGCCAGCAGCCTGCAACCACCAGCCGCCTGCAACCACCAGCCGCCTGCAACCGCCAGCTGCCGCCAGCTGCCGCATTCCGCGTTCCGCGCTCCGCGATACGAGCTCCGCGTTCCGGCGTCTTTCATCCATTGTACAGCAAAAGGCGCCGGATGTTAATATAAATTCCATTAAAATTCGCTGAACGCGAGATTGAACGCAGGAACGCGAGATTGAACGCAGGATCGAGAGCGTCGAGAGAAATAAGAGGGCTAGGAGAGCACTAACGCACTAACAACGCCAAGTTTTTGCAGTCGTATTGCAAACACTTGATTCCAGAGAGGGATTGTGGCATAATAATTGCAAATCGTGAATCGGAGGTGCTTTCATGATAGAGCGCAAGGAGTATCTCGACAACCTTGCCAGCTTTCGGGACAAGCAACTCATCAAGGTGGTAACGGGGATCCGCAGGTGCGGCAAATCCACGCTGTATGAACTGTATCAGGACTGTCTGCGCGCCGATGGCGTCACGGACGATCGGATTATCTCTGTCAACCTTGAAGAAGGCGAATATGACGAGATAGAAACCTACAAGCAACTATACAGCTTTGTAACGGAGCGCATTGTGCCGGGCAAGAAGATGTACATCTTTCTTGACGAGGTCCAGCGGGTAGCGGATTTTCAAAAGGCCGTTGACAGCCTGTACGTCAAGAAAAACTGCGACGTTTACATCACAGGCTCAAACGCCTGCCTGCTTTCGGGGGAGCTGGCAACCTTGCTTTCAGGCCGGTATGTGGAAATCAAAATGCTGCCGCTGTCTTTTAAGGAGTATGTTTCCGTTTTCCCTGAGAACGCGAACCTTGAACGGCTGTACGCCGACTACATCCAAAACAGCGCGTTCCCTTACGCCCTGGAGATCCCAAAGCAAAAGGACAGGCGGCTATATCTGCAAGGAATCTACGACACGATCGTTTTGAAAGACATCGTTGCCCGCAAAAAATTTTCCTCCACCGCCATGCTGAAAAGCATCGCCCGCTTTATGTTTGATAACGTCGGCAATCTCTGCTCCACAAAGAGCATTGCGGATACAATGACCTCGGCGGGGCGCAAAATCGCCGTCCATACGGTGGAGAGCTATCTGTCCGCGCTGACCGACAGCTTTATCCTGTATCAGATAGGGCGGTACGACGTAAAGGGCAAGCAATACCTGAAAACAGGCGACAAATACTATGCCGCCGACATCGGCCTGCGCTATGCG
>JAISFK010000496.1 GCA_031263625.1 Clostridiales bacterium | reverse complement strand
CGCCGTGGCGGCGATGGTCCGGCCATACGTGGCGCGGTGGGCGTGACGCACAAAAATTCGCGCAAAGAGGGGGGCGGCTGTGGCGTTCAAAAACCTGCTCGACAGGCAGTGCCTCATAGTGCGGCTGGCGCCCGCGCTTGACCAGTACAAAACGCCGCGGGCGCCGATCCGGGAGACGCTCGGCCCGTACCCGTGCGCCCTGTCGCGGAAGCTCATGCAGGCCGCGCAGGAGGCGCCGCAGAACAAGGCCACAGAGGTTTATACCCTGTACCTGCCCAAGTGGGCGGACGTCCGGGCGGGGGATCTGGCCGAGGTTTCCGGCGCGGGGAAGTACCGGCTGGGGCCGCCGTACCGGCCCAGGAACCACCACACAGAGGCGCAGGCGGACTGGGAGGGGGAGGCGTGAGCTTTTCCATCGCGGGGCTGGACAAATTGCAGAAACAGATTGAAAAAGCGGCGCGCAGGAACAAGGCCAGGCACAGGAAGCTGCTGGCCGACGTCGGGGAGATGTTCCTGCAAAAATGCGCGGAGCGCGCCCCGAAGGACACCGGGGAGCTGGCGGCGAGCTTTTCCGACAGCCAGAGGATCCTCGACGTGGACAGCGACTTCGTGGTAGCCGGCACCACGTACTACGTCGCGCGCATGGTGGAGGAGGGGCACGAGATTGTCCGCAGGCACCGCTCGGCCGGCCGAGGGAAGCGCGGAAAGTACAACAAAAAAAAGTTCGGCTTCGCGCCGGGGAAGCACTACATGGCGGCCGCGCTGGACGACGCGGGGAAGGAGATCCCAGCGATGGCCGAGGCGTACCTGAAAGAGGTTGGGAAGGAGGCGGGGCTCGATGCTTGAGGGCAGCCTGGACGCCGTGCGGGCCAAGCTCGCGGGGGCGTTCCCGGAGGCCGCGGCGATCTACGTGAACAGCGTGCCGGAGGGCTTCGACAGGCCGTCGCTGTATGTAGAGCTGGCGCGGGCCGCCACGGACGACCTGAGCCGGACGCTCCGCAACATGACGGCCACATGGCAGGTCGTGTACTTCCCGGAAAAGGACGAGGCGGGGAACTCGGACATGTTCGCCCTGCACGGGGCGGCCGGGCGGATCGGGCGGGCGTTCGGCGACGAGCCGTTCCTGCGCGGGGAGGACGGCAGCGTGTACCACGTGCTGGACGTGTCCGGCGGGGCGAGGGACGGGGCGGCCTACTTCGACGTCCGGCTGGAGGCGCAGCGCGCGGTCCGGCCCGAGCCGGCGGAGATCGTGGGGGCCGTGGAACACAAAATCAAAGGAGGGCCATAGCTATGGCAACACTGGGTCTGCCGAGGGTGGACATTGAGTTTCGGGCGCGGGCTTCCGCGCTCATCGAGGGGGGCGCCGCGGGCGTCGTGGCGGTCGTGCTCACGGACAACGCGCTGAGCGGCTCCGCCGTGAAGGCGCAGGCGCTCGGCGGGCCGGAGGACGTGCCCGGGCTGGGGCTGGCCGACGCCGGCGCCGACGCGCTGGGGCTGGTCTACGCGGGCGCGCCTGCGAAGGTCGTGCTGGTCACGCGCCCGACGGACGCGGAAGACTACGCGGGCGTATTCGAGGAGCTTGAGCGGCTGAGGTTCAACATTCTCGTCTTCCCCGGCATCGCGCCCGGCGACGTGGGCGACGCCGTCACGTGGGTGAAGGACGCTTACGAGAACAAAGAAAAGAAGATGCTGGCCGTGCTGCCGAACGCGGACGCGGCGGACCACCCCGCCATCGTCAACTTCGCGACCAGCGGCATCGTGGCGGCCGAAGGGCCGAACTACACGGCGGCGGGCTACGCGCCGCGCATCGCCGGGATCATCGCGGGCAAGGACCTGTCCGAGGGCGTGACGTACCAGCCGCTACCGGAAGTGGCGCAGGTGCCCGGCCTGTCGCGGGCGGAGGCCGACGCGCTGATCGCCGCCGGGAAGCTGGTCCTCTACCACGACGGCGAGAAGGCGAAGATCGCGCGGGGCGTAACGTCGTTCGTCACGACGACGGAAAGCAGGGGCGACGACTACAAGAAGATCAAGATCGTCCGCATCCTGAACCAGGTCTACGACGACATCAAGAAGACGCTGGAAGACAGCTACATCGGCAAGATAAACAACACATACGTCAACAAGCTGCTGATCGCGACGGCGGTGAACAACTACTACGAGACGCTCGAGCGCGGCGGGGTTCTGAACGCGGGCATGAACGCCTGCGAGATCGACGTCGCGGAGCAGAGGGCGTACCTGAAAACCATCATGGATCCGGCGGCTGTCGCCGCCATGACGGAACAGCAGGTCAAGGAGGCGGACACGCGGGACAAGGTGTTTCTCGCGTCCACGCTGCGGCCGCTTGACAGCATCGAGGACATCAAGCTCGTGGTAAACCTGTAAAAACATGAGAAACGGAGGGAACAGGAGATGGCCGGAAAACTGGACGCGGAAAGAGTAATGTCGGGAACCTTCGGCGAGCTGTGGCTCGACGGGGAATACATGGCGGAGGTGCTGGCGTTCGAGGCGTCGATCGAGATCGAAACGGAGGAAGTCCCGCAGGCGGGCCTCTACACGACCGACCAGAAATACATGGGGCACAAGGGGAGCGGGACGATGCGGCTGCACAAAATGTCGAGCCGCGTCGCGAAGAAAGTCAGCGACAGCCTGAAAAAGGGCATACTGCCGCGTATGCAGATGCTGTCCAGCCTGAACGATCCCGCGGCATGGGGGGCGGAGCGCGTGCTGGTCAAGGACGCGAGGATAAACAAGATCTCGCTCGCCAACTGGGAGCTGAAAAAGAAGGGCGAGGAGGAGTTCCCGTTCACGTTCACGGACTGGGAGTTCAAGGACGCCGTGAACGCGGGGTAGGCGGGATAGGCAGGAGAGGATTATGGCTGCGAGGGCAAAATACAGGGGGGCAGTGAAAATGGAAAACAGCATACTGGATCTGCTGCTGGGCGCGGACAAGGGGAAGCTCCAGCATCTGCCGACGAAAAAGGTCGAGATCGCGCGGCTCTCGGAGATCGTCGGGAAGCCGGCGATCTTCACGGTGCGGGCGATCACGAGCGAGGAATACTTAGAGGCGCAGAAGCATGCCATCGACTTCAACAAGCGGGGCGGGGTGGAGGACGTGCGGAGCGACGCCTACCAAGTCTTCGTGCTGATGGCCGGGCTGATCGACCCGGACATCAAGAGCGAGGCGCTGCGGGAGCATTTCGGCGCCGCCACCACAAAGGAGCTGCTGGAGAGCACCCGCTTTCTGGCGCCGGGCGAGTTTCTGCGGCTGTTCAACGAGATCGCCGAGCTGTCCGGCTTCGGCGAGGAATCGGTCAAAGAAATAAAAAACTGACGCGGACGGACGGGCTCGCCGCGATGATGTGCCACTACTGGAGCAGCAAGGGCATCCGGCCGTCTGTGTTTTACGACATGCCGCAGGGGGAGCTGACAGTGATCAAAGCGTTCTTCGAGCTTGAGATGGAGAGGCGCGTCGAGCTTCTGGACAAAAAGGCCGCGTACCCGACAGTTGGCATGATGTAGGGAAATGCAGGGAGGGGGTGCAGGGCATGGCGAATCTAGCCATGGTCATCGGGCTCAAAGACGGCGTCAGCGCCCCGCTGGCGAGCATCTCGAAAGGGATGAAGCGGGCGGGGCAGGAAGCGTCGGGCCTGTCGGCCGAGATGGACAAGGCCGAGAAGGCGGGCGCATCCATGCGCGAGAGCATGGCGGGCATCCCCGCCGGCACGGGCAAGGCCGGCGCCGCGCTGGAGAAGCTGCGGGCGCAGTCGGAAAAGCTGTCGGACGCGGCAGTCAAGGCGGGGGGCAAATCCGCGGCGGCGACGGAGAAAGCGGCAAAGGCGGGGGAAAATCTGGGCAAGGCCAAGGCGGCCGCCGCAAAAGCGGAGTCGGAGCTGGCCAAAGCCATGGCAAAGGCCCCCGCCGACGCGGACAGCGCCGGCGCCGCGATGGAGCGGCTGCGCGCGAAATCGGACAAGCTGTCGGCCGCGGCGGGCGTCGCGGCGGACAATTTGGTAAAAGCCAGAAGAAAGGCGATAGAGGCGGACAAGGACGCGGCCGAGGCGGCAGACGAGGCGGCGCAGGCGGCGCAGGCGCTGCGCGATGCGATTGAGAAGCCGGCGAGCCCGCCGAAGATCCCGATGCCCGAGATCCCCGAGCCAAAGGCCCCAAAACCGATGAAGATACCGCCGCCGGAAGTCCCGCCCTCTTTCGGCGATGAAGTGTCCGCCGCCGTCAAAAACATGGACGCCGCGGTGAAGCAGAAGCGAGAGGCAAAACTGGCGCTCAAGCTGGCGAAAAAAGCGGAGTTCGACGCCGAGGTGTCGGCCGCCGTGGACGGCCTGAAAAGAAAGGACGCGCCCCTCAGCGTCAAACTGGCGGCAAAGACCGCGCCCGCCCTGGATGCCATTAAACAGGTCAAGGACAAGGTTCGAGACGTCGCGGTCAACGTGATCGCGAAAACAGAGCGCTTCACGCGGCCAGTCCGGGCGGCCGTCGGCGGCGTCAAGGACGTCGCCGTGAACGTGATCGCGAAGACCGCCAAATTCCTGAAAGCCATGAAGCCCGTGAAGGACGCGGTTGTGGCGGTGACAAAAAAAGCATGGGAAATCACCATGAAGCTCAAGGACGCGGCCACCGCCGGGCTGAAAAAGGTCGGCGACGCGGCGGCGAAGCTCGCGAAAGGCGTCGTGGTCGGCGTCACCGTCGCGGGCGGCGCGGCGGCGGCGGGCGCCCTCAAGATGATCCAGTCGGGCATGGACCTTGAGCAGCAGCAGATTTCCATGGGGCACTTCATCGGCGCGTACAACCCCGAGATGGGCGAGGAGGCGGTCAGCGCGGAAACGGCGAAGTACATCGCCGCCCTGCGGGAGAACGCCAAGATCACGCCGTTCGGCGACAGCGAGGTCATGCAGGCGGGCACCCGCGCCATGGGGATCGCCGGCGGCAAGTCCGGCGCGGCCATGACGCTCGTGGAGATCGCGGAGGACATGGCCGCCCTCACGCCGGGGAAGACCATCATGGACGCGATGGAGGCGCTCGCGGACGCGGCGATGGGCGAGATGGAGCGCATGAAGGAGTTCGGGTTCAAGGGCTCGAAGGAGCTGCTGGGCAAGGCGGGCGGCGACATGCTCGCCATGCAGGGCGCCGGCGGCATGACGCTGATGGAGATGTTCGCGGGCGGCGGCGAGAAGCTGAGCCAAAGCGGCTCCGGCATGCTGTCCACGATAACAGGCTCGGTCGGGGCGGCGTTCCAGGACGCGGGCTACGCCATGTCCGAGGCATTGAAGCCCGGCCTTGAGAAGCTGATCCCGTTCGTTGACGAGATGGCGCCGCGCGTCGCCGGGCTCGGCGAGATGCTGGGCGGCTGGATCTCCGAGGGCGTCGGCCATCTTGACGGGGTGATCGCCATGGTTTCGGGGATCGCGGACAGGGCCGGCCCCATAATATCCGGCATGGCCGGGAACTTTCAAGAAACGTTCGGGAAGATAAAGGAGTACATCGGCCCGGTCATCGACTTCGCCATCGAAAACCTGCCTCTCGTGCTGGGCGCGATCGGCGACGTCAAGCAGGGCGCGATCGACATGATAGGCCCGCTCGTGCCCCAGTTCCTGGACGGCATCCGGGAGATCGTCAAGTTTGCCGCCGACCGGCTGCCGGCGATCCAGGACGCGTTCGGCAGCATCATGGACAGCGTCATGCCGCTGATCTCCGGGCTTGTGGATTTCGCGGCGGCGAACATCGGCCCGCTGATCGACTGGATCATCGCGGCGCTGCCGCCCGTCGTGGACTTCGCCGCAGGGCTCGTGTCCAGCGTGGCCGGGTTCGTTGGGCCGCTGCTGGCGCCGGTTATGGATCTGCTGGGCCAGGTGTTCGGCTGGGTCGCGGAAAACATGCCGGCCATCCAGGGGATAATCGCGGCCGCGCTCGACGCGCTGGGGCCGCCCATCGGCAGCGCGATCAATTTCGTCGCGACGCTGTGGGACATCTTCCAGCAGGCGTTCCCGATCATACAGGACATCGTCATGACCGTCATCGGCACAATAGGGCCATTCCTCGAAATGATGGGCAAGGTGCTGGAGCTGGTCGGGCTGGCGCTGGGCTTCATCTGGAAGAACGTGCTCCAGCCGATGGTCGAGGACCTGTGGGGCGGGCTCAAGCCGGTGCTTGAGGCCGTCGGCGAGGTGTTCGGGTGGATCGCTGACAAGCTGGGCGCCCTGATCGAGATGATCACGGGCAAGTCCCGCGAGGCCGCGAGCGAGATCGGCGCCATCGACGTGACGCCGCCCGCAGGCATGGGCGGCGGCTACGGCGGGTTCGGCGCGGCCGCGACGCCCGCGCCAGCAGGCATGGGCGGCGGCTACGGCGGGTTCGGCGCGGCCGCCTCGGGGGGCGGCATGCCGGAGCTCGCGGGCATGGGCGGCTTCGACTGGGGCGGCGCGGG
>JAISFK010000445.1 GCA_031263625.1 Clostridiales bacterium | reverse complement strand
GCCGCGCCGGGCGGCGCCCCGCCCCTGCCAGCGGCGGGCGCGCGCGAAACTGCCCGGATCTCCCGTGCCGGCTGAATTTTGTTGATTTCATGCTATCACAATATTTTGGCTTTGACAAGTATTTTGCGGCTATTTGCGGCTATTCCTTGACGGCGCCGATGGTCATGCCGGAAATGAAATAGCGTTGCATGAACGGGTAGACGCACAGGATCGGCACTGTCGCGAAAATAATCTGCGCCGCCCGGAAAGAGCGGTCGGAGAGCTTGTTAAGCAGCGTGATGTCGCCTGAGCTGAACGCGGTCGTGTCCACGCTTTTCATCATCTGCATCAGCAGTGTCTGCAGCGGCCACATCTCGCGCCCGGTCGTGAAAATCAGGCCGTCAAACCAGCTGTTCCAGTGGTTGACGATGGTGAACAGCGTGATAGTCGCTATGGACGCCATGGAGAGGGGCAGGGCGATCCGCGCGAGGACGACGGCCTCATTCGCGCCGTCCATGGCGGCGGATTCCAAGATGCTCTTGTTTATGCCGCGAAAGAAGTTCATCATCATAATGATATAGAATATGGGAACCGAGCCCGGAAGCACAAGCGCCCATATCGTGTTCATGAGGCGGAGGTTCCGGATGAGAATGAAGCCCGGCACCAGCCCGCCGTTGATCAGCATGGGGACGATGAATATCCACCTGATGGCGTTGCGACCGCGCAGCTCGCGCTCGTCCTTGGAAAGCGGGTATGCGGCGAGGACGGTCATCAGCAGGCTGATCGCGCAGCCGAGCGCCGTGCGCGCGACGGAGATGAGAAACGAGTTGAGAAAAACGGGGTTGCCAAACACCAGCCGATACGCGGACACGTTGAAGCCCTTCGGCCAGAACGTGACCAGGTTCCCGCCGGCCGACGCCGCGTCGCTGAGCGAGAGCGCCAGCACGTGGACGATGGGCAGCAGGCAGCAGAGCGCCAGAATCCCCAAAAAGGCATAGTTGAAAAAGTCGAACAGCTTTGATCCCATGCCGCCGCGGATATTTGGATTCACGGGCCGTTTTCCCCCTCCCTCGCTAAAAAATGCGGTAGCCGGCGAACTTCGAGGCGAGCCCGTTGGCGAGCAGCATCAGCGCCAGGCCGATTGCGGACTTGAACAGGCCGATCGCGGTCGAAAGGGAGAACTGCGCGTCAATCAGCCCCTGCCGGTAAATGAACGTGTCGAGGATGTCGCCGGTTTCGTAGACGGCAGGGTTGTACATCACCAGAATCTGGTCGAAGCCGGCGCTGAGGATGCCTCCGATTGCCAGCACCGCCAGCATCACGATGGTCACGCTGATCCCCGGCAGGGTGACGTGCCAGACACGCTTGAGCCGGCCGGCCCCGTCGATGGTGGCCGCCTCGTACAGCTCATGGCTGATCCCGGTTATGGCGGCCAGGTATATGATCGCCCCGTATCCGAACTCCTTCCAGGTTTCCAGCGCTATCATCGTCGGCTGGAAGTGGCCGCTGCTTCCGAGAAAAAACACCGGGCTCGCGCCGAACAGGCCAATCAGCTGGTTGACAAGCCCCCTTGTGCTGAGCAGATCGATGAACACGCCGCCGATAATGACCCAGGACAGAAAGTGGGGGAAGTAGGCGATGGTCTGCACCGTCCGCTTGTACGGCATGTTGCGGATCTCGCTGAGCAGCAGCGCGAAAACTATGGCCGCCAGCTGCCCGCAGGCGATTTTTCCCACCGCCATCGACAGCGTGTTCGCGAGGATGTTTTTGAAGTCCGGCATCCCCATCGCCATGCGGAACCATTTCAGCCCCACAAACTCGCTGCCGGAAAAGCCCTTGGCCGGGCTGTAGTTCTGGAAGGCCATGATCAGCCCGTACAGCGGCGCGTAGCTGAAAATGGCGAGCAGGGCCAGCGGCGGGGCCAGCATGGCGTACAGGAGCCACGATCGCCGCAGCCTCGCGCGCGGCGGCCGCTGTCGCCGCAGCTCCCGATCCAGCTCCAGCTCCCGCAACTGCGGCCGTTGCCGCAGCGGTTGCCGCAGCCATAGCCGTAGCTTTGCGCCCGGCAGCCGCAACCTCGCGCGCTGCGGCCGCAGCGGTTGCCGTAGCCTTGCGCGCGGCTGCTGCCACTGTCGCGACAGCGCCTGCAGCCGCAGCCGCGATTTTGCGCGGGCGCCCGCCCCGCCCCCATCTTTTGCCTGTCCCGCCGCCGCCGCGCCAGCCATGCCCATAATTGCGACCATTCCCTTTTTGGCGCCATTTTTGCAAGGCGCCGCTACTGGTTTGCCCTGTGCCATTCGTTCACTTCGGCGACAATTTCCGCGCCGCCGTTGCTGTTCCAGTTCTCGACGAAGACCTCGAATTCCGAGATCGGCTTCGTGCCCATGATAATGCGGGTGAACGCCTCCAGCTCCAGCTTGTTCAGATACGCCTGCTTTTCGGCCATCAGCTCGGTGGGCGCGCCCGCGTATACGTCGGCGACGTAGTCGCCGCTCTTTTCAAACACGCTCCAGTATTTTTCGGTTTTCTCCCAGTTTTTGACCATGTTTGGCGTCGTCGCGTTCCACTGGTCCCACATGGTGCGGCTGTTTGAGTTCAGGATGCTCTCGTCGCCCGTGCGGTACGCCTCCGCCATGGATTTGAGGTCCGCGTTCAGCACGCTGACCGGGATGCCGTTGAAGCCGAACATCCGGGAGTTGTGGGTGAAGAAGTCGTTGAAGAAGCCCATGCCCTGCAGCTCCTCCGGGTAGTCGTACTTCCACAGCTCCTTGGGCTCGGTGGCCTGCGGGTGGTCCTTGGCCACCTGCTCCACGTTGGTGGGCTGCCGTTCCTCGGTCACGGGATATTTGAACTCGTAGCCGCGCTCGGCGGACATCATGCCGCGCAGCTCCATGTTGTTGCGGCGCTCGGAATCCCAGTTGTCGTTCATCATGTACAGCAGGGCCTCGGGGTTCTCGCATTTGGAGGCAATGGCGCACATCCCCTGGAACCAGGTTCTGTCGTACACCCTTGTCTGGCCGTCCTCGCCTTTGAGGAACGGCATGATAATCGGGTCGGCTTCCGGGACGTTGGCCCACATGGGCGTGAACGGGGACGCGATGCTGGCCCACGAGCCGTAGTAGGTCATGAAGTTGCCGGCGATGATGTCCTCATTCATCTTCTCCCCGTCCTTCACTACAAATTCAGGGTCAATGTAGCCCTTCTGATACCACTCGGCCATCTTCTCAAGCGCCTGCCTGGCCTCCGGCTGGATGCTGCCGTAGCCGACGGAGCCGTCGCCCAGCCTGACCCAGTAGCCGCTGTCCTCCCGGCCGCGGCCCGCTTTGTAGGCGGCGCTGACAATCTGCATGGCCCTCATCTTGTTCTCCATGGCGAAGGGGTACTTGTCGGGGTATTTTTCCTTGTAGGCGGCAAACACGGCCTCCAGGCCGGGGATGTCCTCCGGCATCCCCAGCCCCAGCTCGTCGAGGATGTCCTGGCGGATGAAGCCGTTGTTCCAGTTGATGATGGTGTCGCTCATGGTCGGCATGGCATAGATCTGGCCGCCGATGGTCACGGGCAGGTAGAACGCGCCCTGCGTCTGCTCTATGGCGTCCTCGATCCCCCATTTGACGAGCGGGGACGCGTACTGCTCTATCAGCCCGCCGATTGGCTGGACCATGCCGGCCTGGGCGTATTTGCTGAGCTGCGACGCCGTGGGCCTTATGACGTCGGGCATGTCGCCGCTGGCGAAGGCCAGATCCAGCTTCTGCTGGTCGGCTTCCGCGTCCGGGGCCGTCCAGGCGACCTTCCACTCAATGCCCATGGTTTCCTTCTGCCAACGGGTCCAGGCGTTGTCCTCGACCGTGTCGCCGTCCTGGAACAGCCGCGTGGGAGGGACCTGGGCGTGCGTCGTCAGCACGATGGGAGGGTCGTACTTGTGGAAATACCCGCCCGCGGCGCCCGCTCCCGTTTCCGATTCCGCTCCCGTTTCCGCTCCCGAATTGCCGCCAGGCGCTTCGTCGCTGCCAGGCGTTTTCTCGCCGCCAGGCGCGGCTTCCCCCTCGCCTGCGGGCGCCGCCGTTGCCGCAGACGCCGCCGTGGAGGCCGTCGTCGGCGCGGATGGCGCGGGCGCCGAGCCGCAGGCGGACAGCAGCAGGCACGCGGCCAAAAACGCGGCAAGGAATGTCGCCGGGCGCGCCGGCAATGTTCTTCTTTCGAGCTTCATTTTGATTATATCCCCCTCATTCCGCTGCGACAGGCGCCTGCCAACGCCTATGCCTATGCCTGTTGATTATACTCGTGTTCGATTGGGATTCCGACCGCAATTTGCGGTCGGACAGATGAAACGAGTATTACTGACTCGCGTTTATGGCAAATTCAAATGCTCGTCAGTATAGCGTAAGTTTCGGCGCCCGCGCACGATAGATTTTGTGAGTTAAAGATATATTTTCCCGCCGCGGAAGTAAATGACGATATCAAAGATTTTTTTGACCTTATTCTCCCTCTTCTCCCTGTTCTCCCTCTTCTCCCTGCTCCCCCATTTCTCCATTTTGGTGGAGCTGCCTGGGCGTCTGGCCCGTCGTCTTTTTGAAAATGCGGCTGAAATGCGCGACGCTCTCGTAGCCGACGCGCCGCGAAACCTCCCCGACTTTCATTCCGCAGGACAGCAGCCGCACGGCGGACGCCATTCTCTCGCCGATGATGAATTCTTGCAGGGATGTTTTGGTTTCCTGCTTGAACAGCCTGGAAAGGTAGTTTGGGTGGTAGGAAAACCGCTCCGCGAGCGAGGCCACCGTGATGTCCCTTGTCAGATCCTCCCGGACAGCCGACTGAACCTGCGCGATCAGGTGCCCCGCCTGGGAAAGGCTGCTGCTGACTGCGAAATCAATGTAGCTGTCCACCACCGCCCTGCTCGTCCGGCAAAACTGTTCCAGCGTGCGGACGGACGCCATGCTCTCAAAATACTCCATGTAATCCCCCGCCCACTGCTGGAGCGGCAGATCCCTGTGAACGGAGTCCGCGACGATCGCCCCTGTGATCTCGTGGTAGACCTGCATCAGCAGGATCTCATTGCCCCCGCGGGCCTCCAGCTCGGAAAAGATCTCGTCCATGCGCCGTTGCGCCTCTTTCCTGCGCAGGCTGACGATGATCGCGGCCAGGGCGGGCTGCCGCGCCAAGCTGCCCAGCCCGGCCGCGGCGCGCGCGCCGCCGCCTGCGTCCGGCCCGACCATGCTGTTCCGGATGAATGCGATGTGCCGGTCCATCCGGCCCTTCAGGGCCGAATAGTCTTCGTGCAGCCGGGGCGCTGGCGCGGGGTTCGTCCAAAACAGCGTGAAGGTTTGCCGCAGCGCCCCGGAAAGGGCGAACTGAAACGCCTCCAGCCGCTCCGCGGTTCGAGCCTGCAGCAGCTTCGCCCCTTCCATGCCGTCCGCGAGGAAGATGAGGGCGCTGTGGTTTTTCATGCTGCCGCAGTCCAGCATCCTGCACCCGGCGAACAGGATCTTCGCCGCCAGATCCCGGATCGACAGCTGGAGCACGTCCGCCTCCTGCATGCTTCGCGCGGGAGCGTCGGGCTTCGCCGCGAGAATGAACCCCCAGTCCGTCTTTTTCAGGGGGATGCCATACTCCCGCAGCTCTTCGGGGCTGTCCATCAGCCGGTCGTCGCCCCACTCCAGCCAGCGGAGGATGGCTCGCTCGCGCAGCGCGGGGCGCATGAGCGCCGCCTTTTCCTCCATGTCCTTGGCGCGGGCGGCGCTCGCCAGCTCGCCGGCCAGCACGCCGATGGCCTCGCGGACGGCCTCCCGGATGTCGCCGTAGAGAACCGGCTTGAGCATGTAGCGGAACACGCCGATGTCCACCGCGGTCTGCGCGTATTCGAAATCCTGGTAGCCCGTGAGGAATATGATTTTCGTGTAGGGCCAGTTTTTTCGGATGGCCTCCGCCAGCCGCACGCCGTCCATTTCCGGCATCCGGATGTCCGTTATCACTATGTCGATGTGGTGCCTGCGGACGATCTCCAGCGCGTCCGGGGCGAAGCCGGCCCTGTACACATTGTCAATCCCAAGCTCGTCCCAGTCCACGTTCCGGTACAGCCCGTTAAGTATGCTGGGCTCGTCGTCAACAAGAAGCAGGCTGTACATCCGCGTCCTCCCCTTTCAAAGGAATCCGAATGTCCACTGTCGTCCCGGCGGGGAAGTTGTCCGAAACGCCCATCGCGACCCCGTCGCCGTACATCAGCTTCAGGCGCGCGCACACGTTCTCCAGCCCGTGCCCGCCGCCGAGCCCGTCGCCGAGCTTGTCGCCGAACCCGCCCTTGCGCCCGTCGCCTAGCTTGCCGCCGAACTCGCCGCCGCGCCCGCCTGCACTCCCATCGCCATCTCCGTCCCTGCTTCCGCCCCCGCGCCCGTCCCCGTCCCCGTCTCCGCGCCTGTCCTCGTCCCCATCCCCGCCTCCGTCCCCAATTTCCGCAGGGCGGGACAGCCGCTCCCGAATGCTTTCCAGCCGCGCCGGGGAAATTCCGGCGCCGGTGTCCGACACGCGCAGGCGCAGGGCCTTCCCCTCGGTCCATGTTTCCACCGTTATCGCGCACTCCCCGCCCGCGCCCTCCATCCCGTGCAGCACGGCGTTCTCCGCGATCGTCTGCAGGGAAAGCGCCGGAATTTTCAGCCCGCCTGTCCGCCCCCCGATCTTGGTTTCCAGCCGCAGCCGCTCCGGGAAGCGGATTGCCATGATCCGCACGTAAGTGCGGATGTTCTCGACCTCTTCCGCGATTGTCAGCTCCCGCTCGCTGAGGCGCGCGCCGCGCTGGTAGTATTTCCCCAGATACACCGCCATGTCCGACGCGCTTTCAAGCTCCCCGTTCTGGATCATGCTGTAGAGGCTGAACAGGCTGTTGTACAGAAAATGCGGGTTGATCTGGGAGCGCAGGAAGCGCAGCTGGGCGTTTTTGAGCTTCAGCTCCTTGACATAGGATTCCGAGATCAGGGCATCCAGGCGCCCCACCATGCTGTTGAACTGGCGCGACATCACCGAAAGCTCGTTGCCGCGCTCGATCTCCGCCCTCGCGCCCAGATCGCCGGACTCCACCGCCAGCATGGCGCCCATCAGGGAGCGCACGGGCGCGAATATCTTGCGGTAGGCGATGAAAAGGAACAGCAGGCTGGCCGACACCGTGAAGATCATGAACGCGACGAATATCGCCCGGATATTCACCACCGGGCGCAGAATGTCCGATTCGTCGAACAGCATCCCGATCTTGCTGCCGTAGTTGCCCACCGCCCGGTACAGCAGGCGATATGTCTTTCCGCCAAAGCTGATGGCGCTTTGCGCGCTTTCGCCGCTTGAACCGGGCAGGCCGGATGGCAGGCCGCCTGCCTGAGCGCCTGCCTGGGCGCCGGACAGGCTTTCCCGCACCCGCTGGGCAAGATCCTCGTGCAGCTCGTTGCCGCTCGAAAAATACCCGCCGATCGGATCGAGGAAGAATGTGTGCAGCACCCGTGTGCTGTCTGTCAGGGTTTCCAGCGCTTTTTCCATTTCGCCCCTGGAAATTTCCATGATTATGAACGGGCTGCTCTGCCCGCCATGCACATAGCCGCGAAAAACCGAAAGGCAGTCGGCGTCCGGGCTCACAAGCGATTCCCGAATCGCCCAGGCGGCGCCGCCCGTCTGGGCTGCGGCCGCGCCGGCC
Organism: Clostridiales bacterium; assembly: GCA_031263625.1. GTDB lineage: Bacteria > Bacillota > Clostridia > WRLR01 > WRLR01 > JAISFK01. The sequence continues at coordinate 600 of JAISFK010000445.1, read as the reverse complement.
CTTTCCCTCATGCCGGCCGTCTTCATGACGCCGGTGTTTGTCGAGATCGCCCATCCCTGCCGGGGGAGGCAGACCACGATGTTGGCGTCGATGAACTGGGGGGTCCTGTACAGCAGCATCCGCTTTTGAAAGAGGACGTAGTCAAACAGGTCGCCGTATCCCATTTCGCTGTTCGAGATCGCGACCAGGTCGTCGTCGAGCAGGACAGACGCCGCCAGCATGTCCATGTTGTAGAGCTTGTCCGCCATCTGCTGGCTCAGCAGCGCTATTGAGTTGGCGTAGGAGCTTGATATTTCGCGGCTGGCCACGCGAATGCCAGCCGCGTTCGAGATCAGGCCGAGGGCCATGGTCGGAACGATGACCAGCAGGAACCCTCCCAGCAGGGTTCTCGCGATGGATGCCTGAAACAGCAGGCGAAGAGCTTTCAAAACAATCCCCCCTGTCTTTGGCGCGCGCCCGCGCCCATGCGAGGCGATGGCGCGGGCGGCGAGCCTGCGGGCAAAGACGCCGTCCGCGCCGTATAAGCGCCCGCCATGCGGCGCAAACAGCCTGCGATGCGCAAAATGCCGCCGCGCCCGCGTGCGCCGCGCCCGCTCGCGC
>JAISFK010000438.1 GCA_031263625.1 Clostridiales bacterium | reverse complement strand
GCTGCGCGGGAGCGAACCCGGCCATAACACAGGGCTTATACTCGTGTTCGATTGGAAATTCCGACCGCAATTTGCGGTCGGACAGAGGAAACGAGTATTACTGACTCGCGTTTATGGTATATTCAAATGCTCGTCAGTATAACCTTTCGGTCAAGCCCTGAGATTGCAGGACGCCGCCGACTAGGCGGCATGTCATCTGAACCTATAGGCGATATGGTATTTGCCGGAGCCAAAGACCATGCTCGTCCTGCCCGGCTCGACTTGCACAGAGCGAGCGCACCCGCACCCGGATTCGGCGCTATCAGTGCGCCCGTCCCCTGCCGGGCGCCTTTCGTCCTTGGCGCGGCCGTCCTCTGCCGGGCATCTGCCATCCCCGACGCTGCCGACGCTGCTGGTGCCATCGGTGCGCTCGCCCCCAGCGCCCCCGCGCTCCGCTCCGGCGCCGTCGGCGCGTCCGTCCCCTGCCGGGCGCCCTTCGTCCCAGACGCTGCCCCCCGACTCGGATATGCTCAGCTTTTCGGGCTCTATGTCTTTCAGGCGCAACTCTATTTCAGCTTCCGCGCCAAACGGAATTTCCACGTCCATATCGACGCCGGCTTCCGTTCTTCTCCAGCTCGACAGGATCAGCCCCCGAACCGTGTCGAGGGACGCGCCGGCATGGTCGAGCCCCTCCGGCAGGCACGGGCTCAGGCGAAACCGCTCGAAGCCGGGCGCGTCCTCGCATGGGCGGATCCCCGCCAGGCGGCTGTAAAACCAGGCGCCTATCGCCGCGTTCATCGGGTGGTTGCGCGACGCCATTTCGCACAGCGGGCCGGAGCGGATATCCTCCCAGCGCTCCCAGATCGTCGTCGCGCCGTTCTCCAGCATGAACCCCCAGCTCGGATAGCTGGTTTGCGCCGCCAGCGCCAGGGCCAGGTCGCCGTGCCCGCAGTCCGTCAAAACCTCGACGAGATATTTTGTGCACTGGTTTCCGGTCGCCAGATGAACGCCGCGCGCCTCGACGTCCTCCACAAGGCGCCGCAGCACGCCTGGGCGGGCCTGCGGCGGCACAATGCCAACGCCCTGTCCGCGTTCCTGCCCCTGCCCCTGCCCCTGCTCCTGCCCACGCTCCTGCCCCTGCTCGTGCCAGTGCCCGCGCCCCTGTTCGCGCCCCCGCCCGCGCTCCTGCCCTTGCCCCTGCTCGTGCCAGTGCCCCTGCCCGCTCGCAATGTCGAGGTACAGCGGGAAAGCCTGCGCGGCCTGGCTGCCGGAGGCGTAGCAGCCGAGCTCGCGGCTGAAGTATTTCGCGTTGAGCGCCTCGGCCGACTTGCGGGCCTTGGCCCCAAGCTCCGCCGCGTCCGCGTCCAGGCCCAGCAGGGCGGCCATTTTGCCCAGCAGCGCGCAGTTCAGGCAATAGTAGCCCGTGGACATCAGCTTGCCGGGTGTCGTCGCGGAAACGGCCCCCGCCCCGATGCTGTCGGTTACGCTTTCGCCAAGCGGGGACGCCCAGTCGCCATAGCTCGTATAGTCAACGATGCCGCCCTCCGAGTTCAGCTCCAAGTATCGGTTCCAGGCCAAAAGGCCGCTGAAATGCTTTTCGATCGCGCTCCTGTCGCCATAGTGGACATACATGAGCCAGGGCAGCAGGACAAAGCAGCTGCACACCGGATCGGCGGGGCGTCTCCCGTACAGGCGGCTCGCCGGCGCGATGTCGGCGATCGCGCCGAGCGGCCCCTGCGTGTCGCTGATGTCGTCAAGCCACTTCGCGTACAGGCGATCCATGTCAAAGTTGTACATCGCCTCCTCGGCGCGCACCGTCATGTCGTTCAGCCAGCCCAGGCGCTCGTCGCGCTGGGGGCAGTCGGTGGGCAGCCCGTGCAGGTTGTCCGCCTCGGTCCAGGCGACGCACCTGTGAAGCCGGTTGAGCATGTCGTTCGAGCAGCCGAAGCGGCCGATATGCCTGACCGCCGAGCGAATGTGGCGCCCGGTTATGCTCTCCGGCGCCGGCGGGGAGTCCAGCCCCTCGATTTGCACGTACCGGAAGCCGTGGTAGGTGAACCTCGGCCTGAATGTCTCGCTGGCGGAGCCGCCCATGATATAGGTGTCGCGCACGGGCGCGCGCAGGTTCTCGGCGTTGATCAGGCCGTCCTCCCCAAGGATTTCGGCATATCGCAGCTCAATCTTTTTGCCGCGCGGGCCATTGAGGCCGCTGATTTCCACGGTTCCAGAGATGTTCTGGCCGAGGTCGGCGACGAAGATCCCTTCGCGGGGGGTGTCCAGGGCGACGGGCTTCAATTCCTCCACGGCCTTGATTGGCTCAAGGGGCTGCGCCAGCAGCGCGCCGCCCGGCGCCTCGACGACGATGGGCCTGGCCCAGTCGCCGCCGGGGGCAAAATCCGGCAAATTCCACCCCGGCTGCTCCAGGCGGGCGTCGTATTCCTCGCCGGCATAGATGCTGCTGTCGCGCACGGGCCCGTTGCAGGACACCAGCCAGCCGCCGTCCCTGCCGGACGCGATCGCCTCGATTTCGCCGTCGTCGTATTCCATTTGCAGGCGCAGGATGAGCTGGGACGGCCGGGCCTCGCCGCCGGGAAACGGCGTCCCGAACCAGCCCTTGCCCAGCATTACGCCTATCGCGTTGGGGCCGGCGCGCAGTGCGCCTGCTATGTCGTACCCGGCATAGTAAACCCGTTTCGCGTAGTCCGTCCAGGCGGGATCCAGCAGATGGTCACCGATTCTTTCGCCATTGGCGTAAAGCTCGTAGTACCCCAGGCCGGATACGAGCAGCTTGGCGCGCCTGATCGGGCGGCGGGCCGCGAATGCCCGCCGGAACATGAGCGCGTTGCGGTTGGGGTAGGGGTAGGAGATCCAGTTGGCCTCCCAGCTGTCCGCCCCCAGCATCCCGGTGCCAAAAGACGCCGGCTCGCTCCAGGCGCTTTCGCGCCCGTCCAAATCCCAAAGCTTGACCTTCCACGCATAGTCGCCCATGCTGCCAAGCCCCGCCCCCTCGTAGCCGACATCAAGCGACTGCCTGCTGTCGCGCTTTCCGCTGTCCCACATGTCGTATTCGCCGGCCGACAGCTTTTCGCGCGCGCTGGCCACGACAATGCGGTACGCCGACTGCGCCTGCCCGCGCCCCTCATGGCTGGCCTTCCACGAAAAACGGGGAGCGCACGCGCCAATCGCGGCGGGGTTTTCCAGGCGCTCGCACAAAAGCGAGTGGGGGGAGAAGCCTGCGCGGCTGCTGCCATAAACGGCGTTACATTCCATCGAGTTTTCCTCCGAGTTCCTCCAAATTTTCTTGCGGCTCAGCATTATTATACTCGTGCTCGATTGGAAATTCCGACCGCAATTTGCGGTCGGACAGAGGAAACGAGTATTACTGACTCGCGTTAATGGAAAATTCAAATGCTCGTCAGCATGGCATTATTATATGGAATCTTCCCCGCCAAATCAACGCGCAAATCGCGCAAATCGGCGCGATTCGCAAAAATGCGCATAAAATGAATATTGCCCATCGCGGTTGCCCATCGCGCGCCTGCGCGCTTGCATATGCTTGCATATAATGGGCATGTCATGGGCATATAATGGCCGCGCCAAGAGCCGCGCCAAGCTACACCAAGCCGCGCCAAGTTGCACCAAGTTGCACCAAGCCGCGCTAAGCCTCATCAAGAGGCGCATCAAGAGCCGCATCAAGAAGCGCAAGAGCCGCAAGAGCCGCAAGAACCGCGTCAATAATCAATAATTTTGGCCATTGACCAACAGGCCGCGATTTTGCTATACTGATCCGCATGATGTTTGTACCGACTGTTTACGAGCACGCGGCGGCGCTGATCGGCAAAACGCCGTCGCAGGCCGCGCAGGACGAAAGGCTGCTGGCGGACGGGCAGCTGGCGG
>JAISFK010000373.1 GCA_031263625.1 Clostridiales bacterium | reverse complement strand
GGCTCGATGCGCACCTCTTGCAGCTTGCGGTATCTGCCGGCGTCGTTCGTCAGCGGCTTGACCAGCACCTCGCCCCTCGTGCCGTGCGGCTTGACGATCAGGCCCACCCGTATGAGCTCCGGGCTCTGCGCGCCGGCCGTCTTGCCGGTTTCGCCGGCACAGCCAGCGTTAGCGCCAGTGCCAGCCGTCTTGCCAGTTTCAGCGGCGCCGCGCAAGCCGTCCGCGCATCCCATGCCCGCGTCGCGCAAGTCGCTCGCGTCGCGCAAACTGCCCGTGCATCCCGCATTCCCTGCGTCTCCAGCGTTCCCGGCGCTTCCCGCGCCCATGCCGCGCAAGTCGATCGTGCCAGCGCCGGCCGCCTTGCCGGTTTCATCGGCGCCGTGCAAGCTGTCCGCGCTACCAGCGTTTCCGGCGCTTTCCGCGCCCGCGCCTGCCGTCTTGCCGGTTTCGCCGACATAGCCCGCGCCAGCGCTGGCCGCATTGCCGGTTTCATCGGCGCCGCGCAAGCCATGCGCGCCGCCCGCATTCCCGACGCAGCCAGCGTTCCCGGCGCTTCCCGCGCCTCTCGCGCTATTCCTCATGGCAGCGCCGCCCGCAGGCCGCATCCAGGCAATTCGCCACCATGCAGGCCGCTCCCCGGCACCCCCGGCAGTCCATCGCCCGGCGGTCTGCCCGCCGACGGCCCGCCATCCGGCAGCCCGCCCGCCAAAAACGGCCATGCGCGCTACTGGACAATCTCAACGGATACATGCATATTCTCCTTGACCGCGCACGCTTTCATCACGGCGCGGATTGAGCGCGCGATTTTGCCCTGGCGGCCTATCACTTTCCCCATGTCGTCTTTTGACACGCGCAGCTCCAGTATAATCGAGCGGTCGGATTCCGCCCTGATCTCCGTGACGCTCACCTCGTCAGGGTGGCTGACGAGGGTTTTAGCGATAAATTCCAGCAATTCCTTCATAGTTTTTGTGACCATCCCTTTTCAAGTTGTCGCGTCGCCGCGCCACGCTGTCAGGCGTCGCCGGGGGCGCTTTCCGCCGAGTCGGACGTTTCCGCCGCCGTCTCCTCAGTCGCGGCTGCGGCAGCTTCTGCGGCTGTCTCCAAGCTCGCTTCCGCAGCCGCGCCGGCGCCCGCTTCCGCGCCTGCCGCCGCGTCCTTTGCTCCCTTTGCGCCCTTGGCTTCTGTCGCGTCAGCTGTCCCGGCCGCGCCGTCCGTCCCTGCCGCTTCCAGCGCTTCTGCTGCCGCCGCCCCGGAGCCGGCAGCTCCGCCGGCGGGCGCGTCGCCGGCAACCGCCACAGCCTCAGCTGCAGCCGCTGCGGCCGCCTTCTTCAGCAGCGCCCGAACCGTGTCGGTGGGCTGCGCGCCCCTGTCAATCCAATATTGGGCCTTTTCGCCGTCAACTCTTATTTGCGACGGGGTCGTCATAGGGTCGTATGTCCCTATCTGCTCGATGAAGCGCCCGTCCCTCGGGAAGCGCGCGTCCGCGACGACTATCCTGTAGTAGGGGTTTTTCTTTGCGCCTGTCCTTTTCAGCCTGATCTTTACCGCCATTTTTAAGTTCTCCTCTCGCTTGCTCAGTTCGTTTAATTTATTTTTAGTTTATCTGAAGACAATGTATTAAATGCATTACATGCATTAGTCGCAGCTAGAACGGCAGGCGCATGTTCTTGAGCTTTTTGGAGCCCATCTTGCCGCCGTCGGCCATCATCTTGAACATGCGCTTGATGTTCTCAAAATCCTTCAGCAGCTTGTTGACCTCCTGCACGGACGTGCCGCTGCCGGCGGCAATCCTCCGCTTGCGGCTGCCGTTGATGATGTCCGGATCGTCGCGCTCCTTGAGCGTCATGGAGTTTATCATCGCCTCAATCAGCACGAGGCGCTTCTCGCCCTGCTCCTCGTCAAAGCCCTGCATCGCCTTGCTGTTGATGCCGGGCAACATGCCCAGCACCTGGCTCAGCGGCCCCATCTTTTTGATCTGCTGCATCTGATCCAGATAGTCGCCGAAGGTGAAGCGCATCGTGCGCATCTTTTTTTCAAGCTCTGCGGCTTTTTTCTCGTCGAAGTGCTCCTGGGCCTTCTCAATGAGCGTCAGCACGTCGCCCATGCCGAGAATCCGCGACGCCATCCTGTCCGGAAAAAACTGCTCGATGTCGCCGAGCTTTTCGCCCACGCCGATGGCCTTGATCGGCTTGCCTGTCACGGCCATGACCGACAGCGCCGCGCCACCTCGCGTGTCGCCGTCCAGCTTCGTGAGCGCGATGCCGTCGATGCCGAGCTTCGCGTTGAACGACTCCGCGACGTTCACGGCGTCCTGGCCCGTCATGGCATCAACGACGAGCAGAATTTCGTGAGGGGCGACGGCGGCTTTGATGTTTACCAGCTCGTCCATGAGCTCTTCGTTGATGTGGAGCCTGCCGGCCGTGTCGATTATGACCAGGTCGTGCTGCTGCTCTGCGGCGCGCCGGAGCGCGGCAGCCGCGATGGCGACCGGATCCGTCGAGCCTTCCTCGGCGTACACCGGGATGTTCAGCTGCGAGCCCACCACCTGCAACTGCTTGACAGCCGCCGGGCGGTACACGTCGCACGCGACCAGCAGCGGGTTTTTGCCCTGCTTCCGGAGCATTGCCGCCAGCTTGCCCGACGTCGTCGTCTTGCCGGAGCCTTGCAGGCCGACCATCATTATCGTCGTCGGCGGGCGAGGGGAAAACGTGATCTTCGACGCGCTGCCCCCCATCAGCTCTATCAGGCCCTCGTGAACGATCTTGATGATCTGCTGTCCCGGCGTGAGGCTTTCGAGCACGTCCTGGCCAAGCGCGCGCTCGGATATCCGCGCTATGAAATTCTTGACGACCTTAAAGTTGACGTCCGCTTCGAGCAACGCCAGCCTAATGTCGCGCATCATGTCCTTGATGTCCTTTTCGGTCACTCGGCCCTTGCCGCGCAGCCTGTTGACCGTTTCCTGCAATTTGCTGGAAAGCCCTTCAAAAATAGCCGCCATCCGGCTCTCACCCCCTTAAAGCTGCCGCGCGCTGGC
>JAISFK010000372.1 GCA_031263625.1 Clostridiales bacterium | reverse complement strand
CCGCGCCGTTCAGCCCGGCGTTGAAGCGCGCGTCGCGCACGGCGTCCTCCGACGCCTCGATGCCGACGACCTCCCTCGCGCGGCGCGCCATGGAAATGGATATGCTGCCCGTGCCGCAGTAGAGGTCGAGCACCGCCTCGGTTCCGGCAAGCTCGGCCAGCGACAGCATTTTGCCGTAGGCGCGCTCGGCCATGCCCGTGTTGACCTGAAAAATAGACGTGGGCGATAGTCGGAAGCTGCACTCGCATATCCGCTCATAAATGTAGCCGTCGCCCCAAACCGTGACACATTCGCCGCCCAGCCTCGGCCTTCTGCCCCGCCCGCGCCGACGCCCTTGGATCCGCTCTGACGCCCGTTCATGGTTCTGCTCTGGCGCCCATTCTGGACTCCGCTCCGGCACTTGTTCCCGGCTCAGCTCTGGTGCCAATTCCGGACTCAGCTCTGGCGCACATCCCCAGATCTGTTCTGGCGACCGTTCCTGCCCATCGCTCCCGTTGAGCGCGTCCCGTCCATCGTTCCCGTCGCTCTCGTCGTTCCCGTCGAGCGCGTCCAGCCTGTCGCGCCCCGACGGGTTTATGTTCACGATCACGGATTTCAGCCCGCTGACAGCGCCCGCGAGGCGCCGCGCCAAATCGTCCACGCCCGGTATTTCGGGCGTTCGGCTGACCAGCATGACCATGACGTCGCCTGTGCGCTCCCCCGTGCGCACCACGACGTCCGATATCGCCGAGCCGCCGTGCCCCGGCGCCAACGCCCACTCGCGGACGGTTTTCAGCACTTCGGCGTTGTTGCGCTTTTGCAGGGCGCAGTCGGAAATTCCGACAATCGCGTGGCTGCCCGGCTCAAAATAGCCTATCGCGAGCGCCGATCCGGGCGCTCGCCCAGCCGCGCGCTGAGCCGATCCGGGCGCTCGGCCAACCGCGTACTGGGCGTTGTTGCGGTAGCGTGGCGCCAGAGCCGGAGCCGAAGCCTGCCACGCGCCGCCAGCCAGCATGTTGCCTGCGCCATCAGCCGCGCCGCCAGCCGGCATGTCGCCTTCGCCAACATCCGCGCTGCAAGCGGCATAGGGCTCGACCGGGAAAACGCGCGCGGCATCGATCCCGCCGATGCGCTTGAGCGCGTCGGCCACTTTCATGCGCGTGCACTCAAGCTCCATGGCGTATGGCATGTGCTGCATCGAGCATCCGCCGCACCTGCCGTAAACATCGCATATCGGGCGCAGGCGCATCTCGGACGGCGCGGCTATCTCTGCCGCAACGCCCAAAAGATACGAGTTGCGGGACTTTTTCAGCTCGACGCGCGCGGTTTCGCCGGGCAAAGCCCCCCGGACGAATATTTTCCTGCCGTCCAGAAGCCCTATCCCGTCCCCGTCCCCGCTGATGCCATATATTGCTACTGACGCGTATGCCATTGTCTCCGCAACCGCTCTTTCCCAGCCCCCGGAGCGCCAGCGCCCCAAGCCCCTGTTCCGCCCTATTTTGCCGCGCCCTGTCGCCCCGCAGCTTCGCCCTGATCTGCCCCGCCGCCCCGTGCGCCCCGCCGCTTCGCCCCTGTTGCTTTGCCCCGTTGCCCGCTGTTTCGTTCTGCCGCGCATCATTTCCAGCTTTATGCGTCTTGTTCTGCCGCGCGCCATTTCCCGCTTCGTGCGCCTTGTCGCCACGCCCTATTTTGCCGCGCCCTGTCGCCCCGCCCCGTCCGCGCCGCGGCTCTCTTTCAGCGCGGCGGCGCTCCACAGCGCTCCGGCCGCGCTGATGGCGGCCATGGAATAAAAGGCGGGCGCGCTCCCTCCCGCCATTCCTCCCGCCAGCTCCAAAATCGCCCCCATCAGCACCGGGCCAAGCGTCATGCCCAGCCCGTACACGCTCTGGTAGATCCCCATGGCCGTCGAGCGCGCCGCCTGCGGCACCCCGCGCAGGGCCCGCGCCATCGTCAGCGCCATCGCGACGGCGTGCCCCAGGCCCGCGACCGCCTGCGCGGCGAATATCCACGCCATGCTCCTGCTGTTCGGGACGACGGCGCAGTACGCGGCGATCATGAGAAACGCCGCCGCCATCTGGCTCCGCGCCCCTATTTTCCCGCTCCGCGCCGTCCTCATCCAATACGATCCGAGCACGCCCGCGGCGCCGGCCACGACGGACAAAAACGCCAGCTCGCGCCCGCCCGCGCCGATTTCCTTGGCGTAATTCGCCGTAAACGACATGAACGTCGCAAACGCGATCAGCTGCATAAGCGCGGCCAGCGCGGAATAGAGCAGCAGGCCGCGATCCCGCGCCGCCATTTTCAGCTCGCCCGCGCTGATGGCGCCCGACTCCTGCCCCGCCCCGCGCCCGTCTTTCGCGGCGAGCAGCAGCGCGAGCCCGCCGAGCGCCGCCGCCGCTATGCTGCACATGAACACGCCGGACATGCCGAGCGTTTCATAAAACAAAATGCCGAACAGGTAGGACGCCATGGTGCCGAGATTGTTCGCGACAAGGAGCGCGCCGACGGCCCTGCCCATCTCCGAAGCGGGCTGCCGGCCCGTGTAGAACACCGTGAAGCTGACCCACGTCGCGGACGAAACGCCGGCCAGGAAGCGCGCGGCGAGAAACGCGGCGGGATGGCCGGCGACCCGCAGCAGCGCCCCCGCCGCAATCAGGCACGCGAATCCCAGAAGCATTATCAGCCTGTGGTTCCTGAGCCTGTCCGCGACAATGCCGAGCGGCACGCGCAACAGCATCTGCGAAAAGCCGTAGGCACCGGCGATCACGCCGATCATGGACGGTATGACGCCTATCGCCGCCAGATGCGGCGTAAAATATGGCACAAAAACATATTGCGAAAACCAGAACAGCGATATGGACAACAAAAACCCAAAATGCCTTTTCACGCCGAATATTCTCCCCTGCCGCCGCCCTGCACGGGCGCCGCGCACATCGGCACGCCGCGCTCATGCGTTCTTTATGCGCTATTGTACCATGGCGCGCGGCGAGCGCGCAATGCCCTCCCGCGCGGCCACGCGGCTTTTCTCCTTTTCTCCTTTTCGGGGAATAATAAGGGCTGGGGGTCATGCATTACCTAGCAGCAAAAAACCTTGCGATTTCATTTGCAATCAGCCCATGCCCGATACTGCTCGGATGATTAACATGGGATAGCAAATCGACCAGATCTTCTTGCTTTTTTACGTATTCCGAAAATCGCGAAAATGCGTCTGCTAAACCAACCTCGTATTGTTTGGCAAGGCTTCGAATCTGGTTCGCGTGTGCGGCCAGGCTTTCCCAATATTCATTCTGCTCAAAATAAGACTTATCCCAGCTCGGCGTAACTAAAATTACTTTTACGTTTTTTTTAAGTGATTTTTCGATCATGCTTTTCCACGAGCTTTTTGCTTTTTCTAAACCGATATTCCTGTCATTCAAGCCATAATCTATCGTTATGACGGAGGGGTTGTGGTTGAGCGCCTCTGAATCAAACCGTTTCACCCCCTGCTCCGAATTTTCCCCGCCTAACGCGGTGACGATCACATTGATTACCGCGAAAGGAAACCTCTGCTTCAAAAGTCTATGGAGCAGATGCGGGTATGCTTCAAGTGTGTTCACATAGGGAGTGGCAAAATATCCGGCTGGCACGCTGTGGCCATGGCAAACGATATCAACGGTTTTATTGTTTGGCCATTGTTTTTGCAGTTCATCTAACACCGGGTCAAGGTAGTTGATTTTATTTATCATTGTCCTGCTCCAATCATTTCCCTTATTTTTCTTCTTACCACTTAACGTTTGCCATTAACCTATACTGACGAGCATTTGAATTTTCCATAAACGCGAGTCAGTAATACTCGTTTCCTCTGTCCGACCGCAAATTGCGGTCGGAATTCCCAATCGAACACGAGTATAAATCACGCAAGGATGAAGTCAGGCGGCAGGACATTATGCGAGCGCGTCGCGATGCCAATGGGTGATGGTCAAAAAGAAGGGCAAGAATGGCTCGGCGGCAGAAATCCCCACCTATACTGACGAGCATTTG
>JAISFK010000422.1 GCA_031263625.1 Clostridiales bacterium | reverse complement strand
GCATTCGCCAAGGCGTTGTATAATTGCATGGAATGAAGAGTTTTGGCGAGCCAGAGCGGAGCGAGGGGGATGGTCTGTTTATGAATTTTACCGGGATGCCGTGCGAGGAATTTGTGGGGGCGCTTGCCTCCAGGGCGCCCGTGCCGGGCGGGGGCGGCGCCTCCGCTCTCGTTGGGGCCATAGGCGTCGCGCTCGGCGGCATGGTCGGCAGCCTGACACTGGGAAAGAAGAAATACGCCGGCGTCCAGGCGGACATTGTCGCGCTGAAGGCCAGGGCGGACGCCCTGCAGGCGGAGCTCCTGGCCCTCGTCCAGCTGGACGCCGACGCATTCGAGCCGCTGTCCAGGGCCTACGCCATGCCAAAGGGCACGGAGGCCGAGAGGGCGGAGAAGGCCGGGACGATGGCCGTCGCGCTCAAGGCGTGCTGCGCCGCGCCGCTGGGGATCATGCGGGCCTGCTGCGAGGCCATCGACCTGCTGGAGGCGTTCGCGGCAAAGGGTGCCGCCATCGCGATAAGCGACGCGGGCTGCGGCGCCGCGTGCTGCAAGGCGGCGCTGCAGGCGGCCAGCCTCAACGTGTTCATCAACACGGCGGCCATGGAGGATCGGGAGCTGGCCGGCGAGTACAACCGCGAAGCCGGCCTGCTGCTCGGGCGGGGCGCCGCCAAGGCCGACGAAATATTCGAGGGCGTGGCGGCGCGCCTCCGATAAGCGGAAAATGGCACTATACTGTTCTCAAGCGCGGGGGAAAGCGGAGCATGGAGCATGGAGAGAGGATAGCGGAGAGAGGATAGAGGGAGCTGCGTTATGGCAAAGCTGTTGGAGGGCCGGCCGGTGGCGGCGGCGCTGAGGGAGAGGCAGCGGGCGGCTGCGGCCGCGCTGGCCGAGCGGGGCGTCAGGCCCGTTTTGGAAATTATCCGCGTCGGCAGCCGCGAGGACGACATGGCCTACGAAAGGAGCGCGTCCAGGCGGTGCGGCGAGGCCGGCGTGGACGTCAGGGCGACGGCGCTGCCAGAGGGCGCCTCGCAGGGGCAGCTGCTTGAGCGGATCGGCATGGCGAACAGGGACGGCTCCGTCCACGGCGTGCTGCTGTTGCGGCCGCTGCCCGCGGGCATGGACGACGAGGCGGTCCGAAACGCCCTGGCGCCGGAGAAGGACGTTGACGGCATCGGGGACGCCGCGCTCGCGAGGGTGTTCGCGGGTACGGGCGGCGGGTTCGCCCCCTGCACGGCCCAGGCGTGCATGGAGCTTCTGGATTTTTACGGGTACGGGCAGGGGCTGGCGGGCAAGAGGGCGGCAGTGATCGGGCGCAGCCTCGTGGTCGGCAGGCCGGTGGCCATGCTGCTGCTGGCGAGGCACGCCACAGTGACCGTCTGCCACACGAGGACGGCGGACATGGCCGCGGAGTGCCGCCGGGCCGACATCCTGATCGTCGCCGCCGGCAGGGCGGGCGTCGTAGGCGAGGGGATGTTCTCGCCCGGCCAGGTGGTCATCGACGTGGGGATCAACTTTGACGAGGGCGGCAAGATGCGCGGCGACGCCGACTTTGGCGCCGCAATGCCCGTCGTCGGGGCGATCGCGCCCGTGCCGGGCGGCGTCGGCGGCGTCACGGCGTCCGTGCTGGCGGGCAACGTGATCGAGGCGGCGAGGCGGGCCGCGGCGGGCGCCTGACTGCGGCGCGCCAGAAAGGGCAGGGCAACAGTTGGCTGTGCCCGGCGAATTGCGGCTGGCCGCGCGCCCGTGAGGAGCGCCCGGCTGCGCGAGCGCGTAAGGGGCGGGCATCTGGCTATGGTTGGCTTATCAGGCGAGGAACGGGGAGACCGCGCGGGCGGTGCGCCCGCGATGAACGGGAAGACCGCGCTTTCCCGTTCCGACTTGGGTTGCGGGCGTAGAGCCCGCCCAAAGATTTTGGGTGGAATCTTAAAGAATAGTATTATTTAGAAGTAGCGCCTGACTGCGAGCAGGCGCTGCTGGTAGTACGGATCCGAGATGTCGTCGTACATCACCTTGCCGGCGTGCTGGCTGGCGTGCAGGAACTTGCCGTCGCCCATATAGACGCCGGCGTCGTTCAGCGCCCCGCTGTCCGGGCTGGCCCCCGCGGCTCCGGCGGCTCCCGCGTAGCCTGCGGCCCCGCCGCCCGGCTCGGCACCGCCCGGCTCGCCCCCGCCCGGTTCGCCGCTGGCGGCCCCGCCCGCGCCAAAGAAGAACACGTCGCCCACCTCCGCCTCCTCGAAGCCGACGGCCGCGCCCGCGAGCATCTGCCCGCCCAGATCGCGCGGCAGGGCCACGCCGTTGACCTTCATCGCCGCGTACAGCAGGCCGGCGCCGTCAATGCCCTGGAAGCTGACGCCGCCTTGCAGGTAGCTTGTGCCCCGGAATTTTTCGCACGACTGCGCGAATATCGCGGCCGTCGTCCTCTTGATGTCCTCGCCGGCGTCCAGCTGGAACGTGCCGTTTTCGGACAGCCAGCCCGTCACGTTGCCTGGCAGCGCCACCTCGTACACGCTTTCCGACTTGCTTATGACAAACAGCTCCGTGCCCATGCCGACGTCCCGCACGACGATGCCGTTGCGCGGGTGCGAGTAGATCTGCTTGTTCTTGCTCGTGACGACGATCCTCGCGTCGAATCTGCGCCGGTCGATGCAGGCCCAGTCGCCGTCCACGTTGCGCGCCCGCGTCCAGCCCCTCGCGCCGCCGTCCGCTTCCGCCAGGGCCCACTGCCCGCTCGTTTCGAGTATCTTGACGGGCTGGTCGAAAAGGGCCTGGGTCAGCCGCTTCGACGTGTTGTCGGCCTCCTCGTAAATGTCCGCGGCCGTGCTCACGACCACCGACGTCTGCCTGTCATACGGCGGGCGCCCCGCAAGCGTATCGCCGGCCGCCCGGCTTGTCGCCGGGCTTTCATCCCGCTGCTGCACGAAAAAGCCGATGGGGCCGTCGCCGCCGACAATGACGATGCTGTCGCCGCTGCACCCGGAGCACAAAAGAAGCGCGGCCGCCACGGCGAGCCATGCGGCGGCCAGCCCGAATCGCCGCCGCAGCCGCAACGCCAGCGGCAGCCCGAATCGCGGCGCTCGCCTTTGGCCCTGCGAGCCCTGCGGGTGCCGCGAGCTCTGCTGGCGCTGCGCTCGCTTCGGGCGCTGCAGCAACATGAGCGGCCGCGCCGGCCCAAATAGCCCGCCCGCCGCGCAAAATCGCCGCGCCAAGCGGGCGCGCAACGCCAAGCGCCCCGTTACGCGCGCCGCCACGCGCGACGCCAAGCGCGCCGTTACGCGCCCCGTCACATGCGCCATTGCGCCCGCCGCCACATGCGACGCCACGCGCCCCGTCACGCGCGCACCCGCCCGCGCCGCTCCTCCTGCAAGTCGCTCAGCGCGAAATTGATGGCCATCGCCTCGTCAATCTCCGCCTCCAGCGTCTTGAGCGCGTCGCTTTTGTCAAGGTTGGATATGAGGTTGTATTTCAGCATGCTGATCGTGCTCTCCATGTACTGGAGGCGGGCGTCGAGCTTCTCAAGCTCCTTGCGCTCGCCCTTCAGCGACTCGATCATCCTCTCGTCCGCCTCGATCACGCGCCTGATCTCGGCGCTCACGCTCGGATCCCTGGCATTGTTGAGGTTGCTGGTGTTGGTGTTGATCCTCGTCGCGATGTTCGAGATCTCCGCGTCAACGGACGCGTCGATGCACTTGTCGAATATCTCGATGAGCTTTATGTACATTTCAGTGAGCTTCAGCGATTTATGCACGACCATGAGCTTCAGCTGGGACTTGTCGCCGGACATGAACGTGCGGACAATCTCGTTCGTTTCCCCCATCACCTTCGCGAGCCGCGCCTTGCCGGCCTCGTCCAGCCGGCGCTTGAGATAGCGCGACTTCATCTGGCATTCCTGCGTCATGCTCCTTATGCTGCCGAGCGTCGCCTTCAGGTCGCAGCTCTCGCGGAATTTCTGGCTGAACAGGTTCTGCGCGCAGAACGCGGCGTACACGAGCAGGGGGGCAACATACCACAGATGGGGGACTGCGGCGGCGGGCCTAAACAATCCGGTCGCGACAAACGAAACCGCAAGCGCCACTATATTCCTGCGGTTAAGCAATGCGCCTTTGACATGCTCAATTTTCAATCCCGAACCTCATTCTCGCGCGCCATACCGCCGCTGCGTCGCCGCCATATCGCCGCCATTCGCCTCACGCCGTTCTCAATTTCCTAAAATTCGGATGCCGCCCAAAGATTTTGGGCGGGCTGCGAAAAATAGCAGCGGAAAACAGCATTTGCCAATCGGCCCCGGCCGGCCAGCTGCGCTGCGCCGCTACGCCTTTTCCTCTGCCTTTTCCTTCGCCTCGGCCTTTTCCTTCACCTCGAAGCCGCCCTCGTCGCCGGCCAGCAGCGCCTCCGCCCTTGCGAGCGCCCGATCCCTCGCGGAGTCGGCGTCGAGCCGGCGCAGCTTCGTCTCCGTGTTCATCTCGCCCATCGACTCCATCGCGTTCGCCCTCGCCGTCCTGGTGTTCACCATGTCGCGGGCGCGCTCCATGCTGTCGTTGACCTTGCCCACGCGGTTGCCGCTCGCGGAGTACTTCGCGTTGGCCGAGTTGAT
Source organism: Clostridiales bacterium (assembly GCA_031263625.1). Taxonomy (GTDB): domain Bacteria; phylum Bacillota; class Clostridia; order WRLR01; family WRLR01; genus JAISFK01. Next base: position 671 of record JAISFK010000422.1, on the reverse strand, counting down.
CTCCTCGCGCAGGCCGGCCACCTTGGACTGCGACTTGAGCGTGCGGATCTCGTTGAGCCGCCTGTTCATGTCGGACTCGAATATCTTGTAGTCGCTCTTTATGCGATCGACCTCGCCCTGCGCGGTATCGACGGCGGCCTTGTTCGCGTCGTACACGGCCTGCACGTCCTCCTCCTGTATGAGCAGCTCCACGAGCAGCTCCTTTTGGCCCTGGCGCTTCGCCGTTTCGATCCGGGCGCGCACCGTCTCCAGCTCTTTTTCGGTCTTCTTCAGCTCTATGCGCATGAGCTCCGCGTTCGTCTGTATGTCTATAATCTGCCTCTCCGCGTCCTTCCGCGCTTTGTCGATCTGGTTTTTTATGTCCTCGAACAGCGCGTCAGGATTGCTTTCTTCGACATTTCTCACAAAAAGCCCGAAAAATCCGCGAATCATGGCGCCAAGCCTGCTAAATAAACCCATGTCAATGCCTCCATACGTTCGATTGTGCGCCCGCGCCGGGGCGGCGAAGCCCGTCCGTTCCATCCGCTCCGTCCACTCCATCCGCTCCGTCCGGCCGCGCCGGGCGGCGCCCCGCCCCTGCCAGCGGCGGGCGCGCGCGAAACTGCCCGGATCTCCCGTGCCGGCTGAATTTTGTTGATTTCATGCTATCACAATATTTTGGCTTTGACAAG
>JAISFK010000420.1 GCA_031263625.1 Clostridiales bacterium | reverse complement strand
GATGGTGGAATCAGTCATCCACAGACTATTTGGACAATTGAACGACGTACCTAAAGAAGCGATCATCGCGGAGCGGCACGCCGAAAGAATTGCCGAATGCCAGCTGAGCCTTGCCACCGCGAAAGCATCTTTTCAAGCTTGCACTGCCGAGGTGTTGGAGTACGAATCAGAAGTCATCAAAGTAATTCGCGGCGAGAGCAAGCTGAACCCTGACTTGCTGAACAAGCTGTATGAAGAAGCAAAAGCGCGGTCGGCGGAGTCGGAGCGAACAGTACGTGCGATGGAAGAAAAAATTCGGGACGGCGAGCGAATAAAAAAATCTCTCTCCGAGCGTTTCGACGCTATGAAAAACTGGGCAGACATGTACGACGGGTGTGACAAGGAAGCCAAGAAGATGATTCTGTCGTGCATAATGAAAACTGTCCGCGTCAAGCGGGGTTATGAGATTGAGATTGATCTGGCTGTGGATTGCAAGCAATTGGGGGTAGCACATCCGGGTGCATTGCAGTCGGACTAAATCAATGACACCCCAAAAAAGAACATTTATTCAGCAAAACAAAAGCCCCGAAAACGTAGTGTTTTCAAGGCTTTTACGATGTGGAGATAAGCGGGATCGAACCGCTGGCCTCTTGAATGCCATTCAAGCGCTCTCCCAGCTGAGCTATACCCCCAGAATTTGGAAGAAATATTCAGTTTTCAATGCCATTCGTTCGCGTTCACGCCGCTGTGCAGTATTATACAATGGCCGGGCCGGGCTTGTCAAATTGTTTTCGAAATTCATTTGCGCGGCCTGCGTGGCTGCGCAGGGCCAATGGTAGCTACGGCGGGGTTGCGCGGTGGTTATGGCGTAGGTTGCGGCGCGGAGGGGGGGGGTTGCGCGAGCATATATGCAGCGCATGGCCGCGATTTTTGCGCACGGGCCGCGCTCTGTAGCACTTGGCGCTTGCCCTTGGTTGCATAGCCGCGCCTTTATGCGCCATTTTTTGTGTTGACAATCGTGAGCCTTTCCACGCATAATAATACTATTATCGATGTCGGAAAAACACTGCGGAGAATAGCATATGGCATATATTCAGCTCAAAAACAGGCGCATAGGGGACGGCTGCCCATGCTACATCATCGCGGAGATGTCCGCAAACCATGGCGGCGAGCTGGCGCGTGCGCTGGAAATCGTCCGCGCGGCCAAAGCCGCCGGGGCGGACTGCGTCAAGACCCAGACATACACGGCGGACACCATAACAATGGACTCGGACAGCGACTGCTTCGTGCTGAAAGAAGGGCTGTGGAAAGGCGAAACGCTTTACTCTCTGTATAAAAAGGCGTACACGCCATGGGAATGGCAGGCGGAGATCAAGGCTGAGGCCGAAAGGCAGGGCATGGATTTTCTGTCCACGCCGTTTGACGCCACGGCAGTGGACTTTTTGGAAGACCTGGGCGTGGAGTTTTACAAGATATCGTCGTTCGAGCTTGTGGACATCCCCCTGCTCAAGCGCGTGGCCAGCACAGGCAAGCCGATAATCCTCTCTACCGGCATGGCCGCGGAGGATGAAATCGCGCTCGCCGTGTCAGTCGTCCGGCAGTGCGCGCCGGCGCACGGCGGGCCAAATGCCGGCGCGGGCGGCGATGCGCGCGCGCACCGGAACGGAGACTGCGGCGCGGTCAACGCTGGCGGCGTCGGGAGCATGGGCGGCGACACGAGTAGCGCGGATAGCACGGGCAACGCTGGCAGCGCCGAAAACATGGACGGCGGCGCGGGCGAGCCCTGCAACCTTGTTCTGCTGAAATGCTGCAGCGCCTATCCGGCGCCCATCGACGGCATGAACCTCAGCGCGATCCCGTATCTGAGGAGCGCATTTCGCGTGCCGGCCGGCCTGTCCGACCACACCATGACGCCCATGGCGGCCTGCACCGCCGTGGCGCTCGGCGCGTCCGTCATAGAGAAGCATTTCTGCATGAGCCGGGACATTCCCACGCCCGACGCGGGTTTTTCAACGGAACCCGGCGAATTTCGGGACATGGCGATGCGCATACGGGAAATTGAGAGGGCGCTTGGCAAAGCCGGCCTGGGGCTGTCCGCAGGCGAAGCGGCGAACAGGCTTAACAGAAAATCCATCTTCGTCACGCGGCCCGTGCGCAAAGGCGACGCCTTCACGCCGGAAAACATTCGCGTCATACGCCCCGGAAACGGGCTTGAGCCTAAATACTACGAGCAGGTGCTGGGCAGGCGCGCGGCTTGCGACATACGGCCCGGAACGCCGCTCGGCGCGCCGCACGTCGAGCCGCGCGTCACGCCGAGCGGCGCCGATGGCGCCTGCTTCCGCGATTGAGCCGTCAGGCCGGAGCCGATCAGGCAGACTGAGCAGATTATTATTCGCCGCGACTGCCCCCATCATATCTCATGTAAATGCTTCTCGGCTTAAAGCCCAAGCTCTCCCAAAACGCCTTTCCGGCTTCGTTCCAAGCCATAACCTCAATGTCAATCGCATCCGTGCCGAGATATTCAAGCAGCTTTGCAAAGAACTGCCTGCCATACCCTTTTCGCCGTTCGCCCCGGCAGATGAAAAACTGGCGCAGATACGGCGGCTCAGCCGTTTTGCGAATGAGGGCATAGCCGACAGCGACACTCTGGCCGTCGGCGCCTTCCTCAGCGGCGCTATCGCCATCACAGTCGCAGTCTCCAGCAACGCCTTCGCCAATAGCTAACAGCGCGACATAATCGCCTGACAGAAAACCTTTCATCCGATCTTCAAGTTGCGGCAGTGTCATGGGGTTATCGTGTTTTTCGTCTTCTATCAGCTGCTTGTTCATCGCGGCCAGTTCGCCGGTGTCGGCGGGCCCCGCTTCCCGAATGGTCAGCATGGCATTTGCCTGTCATCCTCCGCTTCGCGCCGCGCCCCTGCGCCCTGCTCCTTGTTCACTGTGCCGCCAAGCGCCCCTTGCGACGGCGACCGCTCGCTCCCGGCCGCCCCCCCGTCCACCATCGGCCACCGGCAGTCCCCCGCTTCGTCGCCCCCTAAAGGGCCAGCTTGGAAACTTTCAGCACGCCCTCCAGCTTGCGCAGGGTGTCCAGCGCCTCGTCCGTTATGAGGCTGTCCACGCTCACGAACGCCACCGCCTTCTCGCCCTTGCGGTTGCGGCTCCACTGCATCGCGGCGATGTTGTAGCCGGCGTTGCCCAGCACCGTGCCGATCTTGCCTATCACGCCGGGCTTGTCGATGTTCTGTATGGCGACGACGTTCGGCGTCGGCTCGAAGTCCAGCTTGTAGCCGAAAAAGTCCACCATGCGGATTTCCTCTTTCGCGAACACCGTCCCGGATATGGATTCCGTCTTTTCGTCCGTCGTGAACGTCAGCGTGATCAGGTTCGTGTACTTCTCCAGATTGGCGTCGCGCGTTTCGCTGACCGTGATGCCCCTGGCCGTGGCCAGCGTCTCCGCGTTCACGAAATTCACGTTGTCCTCCAGAATGGGGGTCATGAGCCCCTTGAGCGCGGCCAGCGTTATCACGCGCGTGTCCTTCTCAAGCAGATCGCCGGAGCATTTCACGTCGATCTTCCTCAAGGCGCCCGCCTGCGCCTGAAAATATATGCTGCCCAGCTTCTCGGCCAGATCGATGTACGGGCGCAGCTCGGCGAGCTGGGCGCTGGAGATCGACGGCGTGTTGACCGCCGGCACCATCTCGCCCTTCAGCACGGCCGCGACCTGGACCGCTATCTGGACGCCCACGTTGTACTGCGCCTCCTGCGTGGACGCGCCGAGATGGGGCACGTATATGACGTTGTCCAGCTCGAGCAGCGGGTTCTTGTAGTCCTGCCTGTCGGGCGGCAGCTCGAAGTTGGGCTCCTTCTGCAACACGTCCAGCGCCGTGCCGGCGACCGTGCCGTCCGCCAGCGCGTCGTACAGCGCCTTCTCGTTTATGATGCCGCCGCGCGCGGCGTTGACGATGCGGACGCCCTTCTTCATCTTCGCGAACTGCGGCGCGTCGAACATGTTCGTCGTCTGCTCGGTCTTGGCCATGTGGATGGTGATCAGGTCGGCCTCGGCCAGCAGCTCGTCCAGCGTCTCGCATTTTTTCGCGCCGAGGCTCTTGTAGCGCTCGTCCGAAACATACGGGTCATACGCTATGACGCGCATGTTCGACGCCTTCAGGCGCTCCGCGACCAGGCCGCCGATCCTGCCCAGCCCGACGATGCCCGCGACCTTGCCGTTCAGCTCGAAGCCCTTGATCTTGTTCCGGCGGTAGTCGTTGTTCTTTATGTTCGCGTATGCCTGCGGTATGTTGCGGAAAACCGAGTACGCGAGGCCGACGGCCAGCTCGGCCGCGGCCATGGAGTTGCCGTCCGGCGTGTTCACGACCACGACGCCCTTCCGGGTGGCCGCCGGCACATCGATATTGTCCACCCCGGTGCCCGCGCGCCCGGCGACTTTGAGGCTGGCCGCCTTCTCCAGCAGCTCCGCCGTCACTTTCGTCGCGCTTCTGACCACAATGCCGTCGTACTCGTGGATTATGCCCGCCAGTTCGGCCGGGCTGAGGCCGATCCGGACGTCCACGTCAAAATCCTTTTTCAGTATGCCAATGCCGTCTTCGGCAATCCTCTCCGCCACTAAAACTTTCATCGCGCTATTCTCCCGTTATATCGTTATATCGTTGTCTTTATATCGTTGTCTTTATGCCATTATATCGTTATGTCGCCGCTATGTATATCGCTATGTTGCTATATATAATCGTTATGTCGCCATGCCAGCCATTATGCCATTACGTCTTTATGCCGCTATGCCGCCATATCATTATGCGCCCGCCGCTCGCCAGTCTGCCACGATGCGTCCGTTGTTAGCTCGTATGCAACGGCCTTCTGCACCACCGCCCGCTAGTCCGCCACGGCCTTCTGCACCGCCGCCACGGACGCGCCCGGCTCAAAAGCGTATCCGGCCTTCTGGAGCGAAAGCTCGAGCGCGGAGAACGTCTTGATGAGGTCGAACCGGTTGAAGTAGCCGCAGTGCCCGATCCTCAGCAGCTTGCCCTTCAGGTGCTTCTGCCCGCCGACGACCATGACGTCGAAGCTGACGTTCATGTCCTTTATGACCTTGCCGATCTCGACGCCGTCGGGCGGCAGCACGGCCGTGATCACGTAGGACGAGTCCTTCTGCTTGGGGAACAGCTTGAGCCCGAGCGCCGCGACGCCCTGCTGGGCCGCGAGGGCGTGCTTTTTGTGGCGGGCGAACACGTTTTCGAGCCCTTCCTCCAGAATCATTTTGACGGCCTCGTTCTGCGCCAGCACGAGCGAGATGGCGGGCGTGTAGGGCGGGTTCTCCGACTGTTTCAAAATGCCGTTCCTGTATTTCTTGAAGTCCCAGTAGAACTTGGGCAGGGACGACTTCTCGCGGGCGGCCCACCCCTTCTCGCTGACGGCGGCGAACGCCAGCCCCGGCGCGTTCATCAGCGCCTTCTGCGAGCCGGTGACGACCACGTCCAGGCCCCACTCGTCCATTTTGAGCTCCAGCCCCGCGAGGCTGCTTATGGCGTCCACGATCAGCAGGCGCTCCGTCCCCGCCGTGAGCTTCCCGACCGCAGCTATGTCGTTTGTCACGCCGGTGGACGTTTCGTTGTGCGTGATGAGCACGCCCTTGATCTTGCGCTCCCTGTCGCCGTCCAGAATTGCCGCGATCTCCGCCGGATCCGCGGCCTCGCCCCACTTCACGGCGAGCTTCTGGACCTCCAGCCCGAATATCGACGCGATGTCGGCAAACCTGTCGCCGAACGCGCCGACGCTCACCGCCAGCACCTTGTCGCCCGGCGAGAACATGTTGACGATCGCGGCCTCCATGCTGCCTGTGCCCGACGAAACAAACGTCATCACGGTGTTTTTGGTCTGAAACACGATTTTCAGATTCTCGCAGAGCTCGTCGAAGCCCCTCTCGTAGTTTTCCGTCCGATGGTGGATGATCTGGCGCCTCATGACTTCAAGCACGCGCGTCGGGATCATCGTCGGCCCAGGCGTCATCAGCAGTTTTTCGTCAGACATGCTCTTTCCTCCAAGTTTTATGGCTTGTATCGCATATGTTTTCGCGGCCGCGCCGTTTCTTACGGGCTATTATATTTTAAGGCGCGGAATCTGTCAAGGCGTTGGCGCTTGGGCTTTGGCAGCGTTGGCGCTGGAAAAGGGCGCTGGAAAATTCAAATGCTCGTCAGTATATGTTGACAGTTTGCGCCCGTAGCAGGATAATGGACACATCACAATATATGAGGTGCTGTTTTGCATAATGCCACTGTATATGCGCTCAGCGAGCTGCTTGACGAAATAGGGCCTGCGCTTGGCGCGGGCGGATTCGGGCGCGGCGCGCGCGGGGGCATGGATTTATATGGTCGCGGCGAGGACGTTTTGGACGGGCTGTTTGTTTCCGGCGTGGATTTCTACAAGAACGAATCCCTCATACAGTTCAGCCTGAGCGCGAGCGCTCCGCTGGCCGACGAGCGCATGAAGGCGGTCGAGGGCTATCTGTCGCATTGCCTCAGCTTCAGGAATGTGCGGGTGACGGTCGGGCGCGAGCGGGAAGCCGCGTCTGTGCCCGCGCCTAGCGGCGCTTTCGCGGGGTTTGGCGATGCGCCTGCCCCAGCGCCCGTATCCGCGCCTGTGGAAGCCGCGCCTGCGGCTGGCGGCGCTTTCGCGGGGGCTGGCGATGCCGTCCTCTCAATTCGCGAAGCCGCGCATCCGGCAGGCCAAGCGGATCCCGATCCTGCCTTGGCGCCCGCGCCCGTCGCAGCGATCGCGTATGCTCCGGCGCCTGCCGCCGCAGCGCCCGCCGCAGCGCCCGCAGTTGCTCCGGTGCCAGCCACCGCCGCAGATCCCGCGCCCGTCGCCCCATCGCCTGCCCCGGCGGCGCCCGTATTCGCGACTGGGGGAGCCGCGCCTGTGCCTGCGGCTGGCGGCGCCTTCGCAGGGGCAGGCGATGCGCCTGCCTCGGCGCCCGCCCCAGCCCCATCGCCTGCGCCCGCCCCGGCAGCAACCGCCCCCGCCCCCGCCAAAAGGCGCGGCGCCGGCGCGTCTGCGCCCGCCGCAGCCGCCGGCCGCCAGCCCTACCGCAACAAGGCCGGCCGCAAAAGCCCGCGGAGCAAAATTCTGCCCGGCAGCTTCGAGAGCAGCATGAAGGGCATCGACTTCGCGGACGGGGCCTATTTCGAGCAGAACCCCGCCATCGTGTGCGGCGCGCCCATCGACAGCGGCGGCCGGTGGGCGCCCATATCGTCCCTGTCGGTCGAGACGACGGAAAAGGTCGCCGTGCGCGGCAAGGTCGTCAGCGTGTCGTCCAAGCCCATCCTCAACGGCGAGAAGCACATACTGGAATTTGTGCTGTCGGACGACACGGGGGCCATCATGGCCAAGATGTTCGTAAAGACGAAGAACAAGCGCTTCGTGGAGCCGAGGATATCGAAGGGCGCGTGCCTGGCCGTGTACGGCGCCGTGCAGTACGACACTTTCCTGCGCGAGCCCGCGCTGTTCGCGATAGACATCGGCACGTGGAAAAAACAGCCGCCGCAGGACGGCGCGCCCGTGAAGCGCGTCGAGCTGCACATGCACACGCAGATGAGCGCGCTGGACGCGGTGTCGCCCGTCGGCGAGCTGGTCAAGAAGGCCGCGGCGTTCGGCCACCCCGCCGTCGCCGTCACGGACCACGGCGTCGTCCAGGCATTCCCGGACGCATACGCGGCGGGCCGGAAGCACGGCATAAAGATAATATTCGGCGTCGAGGCGTACCTCATAGACAGCGACGAGGACAAGGAGTCGCGCCACATCATCGTGCTGGCCAAAAACCAGGCCGGCCTGAAAAACCTCTACAAGCTGATATCCAAGTCGCACCTTGAGCACTTCTACAAGCGCCCGCGCATGCCGCGCGCCGAGATAGACGCCCACAGGGAGGGGCTGATTCTGGGCAGCGCGTGCGAGGCGGGCGAGCTGTTCCGCGCCGTGGCGGGCAGGCAGCGCAGCCGGGCCGAGCTCCTGGCCATCGCCTCGTACTACGACTACCTCGAAATCCAGCCCGTCCTCAACAACCGCTTCATGATAAAGAAGGGCGAGGCCGAGTCCCTCGACGACCTGCGCGACATGAACAGGGTCATCGTCAGCCTGGGCGAGGAGCTGGGCAAGCCCGTCGCCGCAACGTGCGACGTGCACTTCGCCGACGCGCGCGACGAGGTGTTCCGCAGCGTGCTGCAGGCGGGGCAGGGCTACGAGGACGCGGAGTCGCAGCCGCCGCTGTACCTGCGCTCGACGGCCGAGATGCTCGAGGAGTTTTCGTACCTCGGGCCGGAGAAGGCGTACAAGGCGGTCGTCCTGGACACGAACGAGATAAACGGCTGGATAGACGAGGGCGTCAAGCCGATTCCGGACGGCACGTTCACGCCGCGCATCGAGGGCGCCGCGGACGACCTCAAGCGGATCGTCGAGGCCCGCGCGGCCGAGCTGTACGGGACGCCGCTGCCGCCGATCGTGCGCGAGCGCCTCGACAACGAGCTGGACACGATCATATCGAAAGAGTTTTCCGTGATGTACATCATCGCGTACAAGCTCGTCAAAAAATCCAACGAGGACGGCTACATCGTCGGCTCCAGGGGCTCCGTCGGCTCGTCGCTCGTCGCGACGATGGCGGGCATAACGGAGGTCAACCCGCTGCCGCCGCACTATGTCTGCCCGTCGTGCAAGCGCTCGGAATTCTTCGAGGACGGCTCGTTCTCGTCCGGCTTCGACCTGCCGGCCAAGGCGTGCCCGGAGTGCGGCGCCGAGCTGGCGCGCGACGGCCAGGACATCCTGTTCGAGATCTTCCTCGGCGTCAAGGGCTCGGAAAAGGCGCCGGACATCGACCTCAATTTTTCGAGCGAGTACCAGGCGGTGGCGCACAAGTACACGGAGGAGGTGTTCGGCGCCGACAACGTGTTCAGGGCGGGGACCATCGGCACGCTCGGCAAAAAGACCGCGCTCGGCTTCGTGAAAAAGTACGTCGAGGCCAAGGGCGCGCCCGCGAACAGGGCGGAGGAGGAGCGGCTGACGGACGGCTGCACGGGCATCAAGCGCACGACGGGCCAGCACCCCGGCGGGATCGTCGTCATACCGCGCGACCGCGAGATATACGACTTCACGCCGGTCCAGCGCCCCGCCGACGCCGTGGGCAAGGACACCGTCACGACGCACTTCGACTTCAACTCGCTGCACGACACGATCCTGAAGCTCGACATCCTGGGGCACGACGACCCGTCGATGATAAAGATGCTCGAGGATCTGACGGGCGCGCCGTCCTCGGAGATCCCGATGAACGACCCGCAGATCCTGAGCCTGTTCACGGGGACGGAGGCGCTGGGCGTGTCGCCGGAGGCCATCAATTCCAAGGTCGGCACGTTCGGGCTGCCGGAGTTCGGCACGCGCTTCGTGCGCCAGATGCTCGTCGAGGCGCGCCCGCGCACGTTTTCGGACCTGCTGCAGATCAGCGGGCTGTCGCACGGCACGAACGTGTGGACAAACAACGCGCAGGAGCTGATAAAAAGCGGCACCTGCACGATCGCGGAGGTCATAGGCACGCGCGAGAGCCTCGTGCTGTACCTCATGCGCAAGGGGCTCGAGCCGCTGAGGGCGTTCGGGATCATGGAGGCCGTCCGCAAGAACAAGGGCGTCACCCAGGAAAACGAGGCCGCGATGCGCGAGAAGGGAGTGCCGGACTGGTACATCGAGTCGTGCAAGAAGATAGAGTACCTGTTCCCGAAGGCGCACGCGGCGGCCTACGTGCTCATGGCGTACCGCCAGGCGTGGTACAAGATAAACCGCCCGGCGGCCTACTACGCCGCCTACTTCTCGATCCGCGCCGACGACTTTGACGCGGACAGGATGACAAAGGGCCTGGGGCAGGTGCAGGTGTACCTGGACGAGCTGGCCCGCGCCGGGCGGGACGCGACGCCAAGGGAAAAGAGCATCATGACGATTCTCGAGATGATAGTGGAGATGTACGCGCGGGGCATACAGTTCCTGCCGGTGGACATACGCAGATCCGACGCGTTCCGCTTCACAATAGAGGGCGGGGACGGGCGCGGAGGCAGAGGCGGGGACGGGAGCGGGAGCGGGCGCGGAGGCAGAGGCGGGGCCGGAAGCGGGGGCGGAGCCGGGAGCAGAAGCGGGAGCGGTGGCGAGAGCCTGCGGCCGCCGCTGGCGTCGCTATCGGGCGTAGGGAAAAACGCGGCGCAGAGCATATGCGAGGCGCGGGCCGGCGGCGACTTCCTGTCCGTGGAGGACATGATATTCAAGTCCAAGGCCACGAAGACGGTGGGGGAGAAGCTCTCAAGCTACGGCGCGATGGCGGGGCTGCCGCAGAGCAGCCAGCTGTCGCTGTTTGAGATGTAGCGGGCGGGGCGCCTGGCACAGCGCGGCGCGGTGCGGCGAATGTGGCGCACGGCACGGCGATGGGGCGGCGAATGCGGCGGCTGCCCCGCGCACTCGCGTGGCGCCATTACAGTTGTGTGACAATTTCGTGATAAATTTATTAACTTTCGCAAAATGTGTGGATACAGAGGAAAAACAAGTATAACATTCTTGGTAGGGGCAGGGCGCGCGGGCGCCCTGCGGGGCATGGCTCGCACGGGGCGCCGTGCCTCAGGCATGCGGCGCGGGCGCCTTTCGGGGCGCGGCGCGCCGCGCTTTGGGCATATGGCGCGGGGCGCTGGGCGCCGCCTCGCGCATCGCGCGGCGTCGCGCCCGCGGGCCGGCAAGACGGAGGTATTATGTTGAAATGCTCGATTTGCAAGATAAATTACGCGGTGGTGTTTGTAACGAGAATCATCAACGGCGTGCAGACGCAGGAGGGGCTGTGCCTGTCGTGCGCCAAAAAGCAGGGCATCCAGCCCCTGGACACCCTGATTGACCAGATGGGCATGACGGACGAGGACGTGGAAGCCCTCACGAACCAGATGGGCTCGATTTTCGGCGAGATTGGCCAGGGCGACGGCGCGGACGGCGGCGACGGCGATGGCGATGCCGACGGGGACGCCGACGGCGAAGCGGCCATCGACGGCGATCGGCAGGGACAGGGCGGACGCTCTCCCGCGTTGCCGGGGCGCTCCGGCGCGAATGCCGGCGGCGGGGGCGGAGGCGGCGGCGGGAACCCAGCCTTTCGGCCGGGCGGGGCGGGAAAGAGCGGCGGCCGGATGGATCTGTCCGCGCTGCTGAACGCGGCTTTTCGCGGCGGCGACGGCCACGCGGGCGACAGGGGCGGCGAGCGCGGCATGCCGCCGGGCCAGCTGTTCGCCCTGACGCAGGCCCCGCAGCGCGGCGGCGGTAGCGGCGACGACAAGAGCGGCGGCAAGGCCGACTCCAAGACAAAGACGCAGGAGAAGAAGCAGCCGCGCAAGAAGAAGTATCTCGACGTATACGGCGCCAACCTGACGGATCTCGCCGCCGAGGGCGGCATAGACAGGGTGATAGGGCGCCAGCAGGAGATCGACCGCGTCATACAGATACTGAACAGGCGCATGAAGAACAACCCGATACTGATCGGCGAGCCGGGCGTCGGCAAGACCGCGATAGCCGAGGGGCTGGCGGTGCGGATCTGCTCCAAGGCCGTGCCCGCCAAGCTGTACAACTACGAGGTGTACCGCATCGACATGACGACGGTCATCGCGGGCACCCAGTTCCGGGGGCAGTTCGAGAGCAGGCTGAAGGGGATCATCGAGGAGGCCAAGAGCTTTTCCAACATCATCCTCGTGATCGACGAGATCCACAACCTCATGGGCGCGGGCGACGCCGACGGCGCGATGAACGCCGCCAACATACTCAAGCCGGCGCTCGCGCGGGGCGAGATACAGGTCGTCGGCGCGACGACGCTGAAGGAGTACCGGAAGCACATCGAGCGGGACCAGGCCCTGGAGCGCAGGTTCCAGCCCGTGCTCGTGGACGAGCCGTCCGTCGAGGACACGATAGAGATCCTGAAGGGGATCCGCGACTACTACGAGAGCTACCACAAGGTCACGCTGCCGGACGAGGTGCTGGAGGCTGCCGCCAAGATGTCGGAGCGCTACATCTCGGACAGGTTCCTGCCCGACAAGGCGATTGACGTGATCGACGAGGCGGGGTCGCGCTGCAACCTGCGCAACAACGGGCTTGTGGAGCTCGAGGCGCTGAAAGCCGAGCTCAAGGCCGTGCAGGAGGAGAAGGACTACGCGATATCGGTGGATTCGATAGAGGACTACCAGAAGGCCGCCGACCTAAAAGTGCGCGAGTGCAAGCTGCTGGACCGCATAAAGGTCGTGGAGTCGCTGTATCTCGGGCTGGAGGTCACGCTGGACGACGTGGCCCAGGTCATCGAGGCGTGGACGAAGATCCCTGTCAAAAAGCTGACGCAGCTCGACACGGAGCGGCTTATGTCGCTGGAGGAGCGCATACACAGGCGCATTGTCGGGCAGCACGAGGCGGTGGAGGCCGTGTGCCGCTCCATACGCCGCAGCCGCTCCGGCTTCAGGAAGGTCAGGAAGCCCGCGTCGTTCATATTCGTCGGGCCGACGGGCGTGGGCAAGACCGAGCTCGTGAAGGCCCTGGCCCAGGAGCTGTTCGACAGCGAGGAGGCCCTGATCCGGCTGGACATGTCCGAGTACATGGAAAAGCACACGGTGTCCAAGCTGATAGGCTCGCCGCCGGGCTACATCGGGTACGACGACGCGGGCCAGCTCACGGAGAAGGTCAGGCGCAAGCCGTACTCCATAATACTGCTCGACGAGATCGAGAAGGCGCACCCGGAGGTGTTCAACATCCTGCTGCAGATACTGGACGACGGCAGGCTGACGGACAGCCAGGGGCGCGTGGTCAATTTCGAGAACACGGTGCTGATCATGACGTCGAACGCCGGCACGTCGTTCAAGTCCGCGAGCATCGGGTTTGGCGGCTCCAGCTACGCCAACATGGAGAACAGGGTCAACGCCGTGCTCAAGGAGATTTTCAAGCCAGAGTTCATCAACAGGGTTGACTCCGTCGCGGTGTTCAAGGAGCTGCAGCCGGGCGAGCTGGCCGACATCATCAGGCTCATGCTGGACGAAGTGGTCGCGGAGGCGGCCGAGATGGGCGTCGCGCTGACGTATGACGCGGCCGCGCTGCCGGAATGGTTCCTGTCGCGGGAATACCAGAAAAACATGGGCGCGCGCCCGTTCAGGCGCGAGATTCAGAAAAAGATCGAGGACGTGCTCTCCGAGATGTACATCAAGGGCGACATGCGATCGGGCGACGCGCTGCACGTCGCCGTCGCCGGCGGCGAGCTGACGTTCGCTGCGGCCAGCGGCTCGGACGCGCTGCGGGCGATAGGCGCCGGCAGCGCCGGCGAGGCCGGGGGACGCAAAGCGCGCGGCGAGGGCGGGCGCAAGGACGGCGGCGGGAGCGGCGGCGGCGGGCAGGGCGGCGGGCGGCCAGGGCCCGGCGCGGCGCCGCCGGACGGCGGGCCGCAGGAGAGCGCCTCCGTCGCGCTGCTGCCGCCTGCGGATCTGGCCGTGACGAAAAAATCGCCCGACGGCGGCCGGCCCGTCAAATTGGGTTTTGGGTTTTGGGGTTTGGGTTTTGTTTATTGGGGTTGGGGGATAGGGGTTAGGGATTAGGGGTTAGGGATTAGGATATAGGGGTTAGGGGTTAGGATATAGGGATTAGTGGTTAGGGATATAGGGGCTAGGCAGGAGGCCGGCTGAGGGTTGGCACGGCAAATAGGGGTTAGGGATTAGGGGTTAGGGGTTAGGATATAGGGATTAGGGCAGGAGCGGAGCCGCGCCCCGCGCCAAGCGGGCGCGGGGCGCGGCTCCCGTTCTCGTTGCAGCCGCTTTCGCTACAGCCGCTTTCGCGTGTATGTGAGGTACTTGTCGATCACCCCGTAGTAGCCTTTCGTGTACAGCAGCCCCGTCATGATGATCTTGACCTGGTACGAGGCGATCCGCTCCTTGCCCTCCGCAATCTCCGCGAACCCGGCGACGAGCCTGTTGATGTCGCTCATCGGGAGGGGTTCGTTTGCCTCGTCGCTGGCGTCGGCCAGCGAGTTTATCAGCTGCTCGGCGGAAAATTCCTCTACGGCCCCGGATTTTCTGACAATTTTCATATGGCAGGCTCCCTTTCGCTGTATACTGACGAGCATTTGAATTTACCATAAACGCGAGTCAGTAATACTCGTTTCCTCTGTCCGACCGCAAATTGCGGTCGGAATCCCAATCGAACACGAGTATATATTATAGAATATATTTCCCACCTATTTGGCAACTGTACCACAAAGGCCAAATATATTGGGCAAAAATAATTGGACACAAATAAAAGGCAAGCCGCGCGGGCGGCGACGCGCCGCGCGTTTTGCCTTTTATTGCGAAAGGGCGCCCGAAATGGCTCCGGGCGAAAACTGGTGCGTCGGCCTGGCCTACGAGCGGTACGACCCGTTTATGCGCGCGTAGTCCTCGGAAAAGTCGCACGTCCACATTCTGTCGGAGCAGTCGCCGTAGTTCAGGTGCGCGGATATCAGGATCTCGTCCTTTTCCAGCTGCTCCCGGACTTTTCCCTCGTCATACGCCACGGCGGCGCCGTAGCGGCACACCTTGACCTTGTTGATGGATATGTCGATGCGCGCGGGGTCTATGTCCGCGCCCGAGTAGCCGATGGCCGTGATGATCCTGCCCCAGTTGGCGTCGCACCCGTTTATGGCCGTCTTGACGAGCGGCGACCGCGCTATGCTTGAACACGCCTTGTACGCGTCTTCGGGCGTCTTCGCCCCGTTCACCTGGACCTCGATGAGCTTTGTCGCGCCCTCGCCGTCGGCCGCGAGCTTCTTCGAGAGAAAGAGGCACACTTTTTCGAGCGCGTCGTAAAAGTCCCTGTAGTCCTGGTCCTCGTTCACTATGCCGGGGTTGTCCGCGAGGCCGTTCGCGAATATGAGAACCATGTCGCACACGCTCGTGTCGCCGTCAACGGAAATCCGGTTGAACGTCTTGGCGCACACGTCGCGCAGCGCCTTGTCCAGCAGCTTTTTCGATATGTTCGCGTCCGTCGTGATCACCGATATCATCGTCGCCATGTTGGGGTGTATCATGCCCGACCCCTTCGCCATGCCGCCGATGACCACCTTTTCGCCCTGAATGTTGATCTCGGCCGCGATCTCCTTGGGCACGGTGTCCGTCGTCATTATGGCCAGCTCCGCGTCGTGGCCGCCCTCCGGCTCCATGCTGCTCACGGCTTCCTCGACGCCCCGCAGCACCTTGTCCATTTCGAGCGGCACGCCGATCACGCCCGTCGAGGCTACGAGCACCGCGTCCGGCTCGCAGTCCAGCAGCTCAGCCGCCTTGGCGGTGATGTCGCGCGCGTCGGCGTCGCCCTTGTCGCCGACGCAGGCATTCGCGTTGCCGCTGTTTATGATGATAGCGGAGGCATAGCCATTGCTCTTGACGCGCTGCTGCGTCAGCTTCAGCGAATGTCCCTTTACCCTGTTTGACGTGAAAACGCCGGCCGTCGCGGCAATATCCTCCGAGCAGACAATGGCCAGATCCTTTTGCCCATCTTTCTTGATCCCGCACGCGACGCCCGTCGCGAAGTAGCCCTGCGGCGCTGTTACGCCCCCGTTAATAATCTGCATTCAATTCACCTCTTATGATTTAGACAAATACAACTAATTTTACCACTTATCACTCAATAGCAAAAGAAAAATTTTATTCACATATTATTCTCGCGAATCAGCGCAAATCAGCCG
>JAISFK010000309.1 GCA_031263625.1 Clostridiales bacterium | reverse complement strand
TTTTCCTGGCTGGCGTTCATCCACTCCAGGAACATCATGGTCCGCTCCGGATTCTTCGCGTTGCGGTTGAAGCACACCATGTTGCCCAGCGTGCCCCCGATGGAGGCCAGGCTGTCGGGATACATCACATAGGTCTTGGCTTCGCCGGGGCCGCTGGTGATGCCGCCCGCGGCGTCCTGCACGCCGCGGATGGACGCGGCGTATTTCCCGTCGTTGAGCAGCGCGACGGTTTCCGTGTCGTTCATCGCGTTCTGGGGAATCCAGCCCTTTTGATACCAGCGCTCGCGGATGACGGAGGCTTCGCGGAACGCCTCGGTCCGCTCCATCGGCACGATGGTTACTTTTTCATCGGTGAGGTAGTAGGTCAGGTCAAAGTTGCCCTGCCCGAACTCCCTTTCGAGGCTGTACTTGCACGCAATGGCAAACAGGGCGTTGTCCCACATGTTCGCCTGGATGATGTTGTTGATGGCGCGGATGTCCTCGTTGGCGGTGACGACGTCCAGATACGCCTCCAGCTCCTCCATTGTGGCCATGGAGTCCGGCAGATCGTACTTCACGCGCAGATCCTCGCGAATAGCGACAATGGGGCGCTGCGTGCCCGCGTCGTCTATGGGAACGCCCATGAACTCGCCGTTCACCTTAGCCCATTCCAGCAGGCCGGGCGCTTCCAGATACGCCTTGAGGTTGGGGGCGTACTGATCGAACAGGTCGTTCAGCCCCAGCAGCGCGCCGTTTTTCACCATGGTGGGCCAAATAAGCCAATTCGCGTCAAAATACAGGTCAAAGTCGTCGCCGGAGGCGGCCAGCATGGTCATTTTGTCTGCATAGTCCGACCAGGGGATGTAGTTGACGGCGAATTTGGCGTTCAGAACGCCCTTGCTCTTGTCGGCTACGTTGTTCCAAACCTCGTCCAGATACTTGGGCGCGTCGCCCGTCAGGTAGATCTTGATGGTCGCTTCGTCCAGCGCGGGGGCGGGCGCCGTGTCAGCGGCAGGCGCCGCGCTTTCGGCGGCGGAGCCCTGCGCGCCGGAATCGGGCGAGGCGGAATCCGGCGAATCGGAATCCGGCGAATCGGAATCTTGCGCCCCGGAATCGGGCGCCTCGGAAGCCGTCGTGACGGAAGCCGCCGTGCTTGTGGCCGGCGGGGACGCCGTCGAGCCGCATCCGGCCAGAAGGGCCAGCGCCAAGGCCGCGGCCATCAGCATCGGAAGCGGTTTTTTCAGGCTTTTCAGGCTTTGCTTGTTTCTCTGGTTTTTCTGGTTTCTCTGGTTTCTCATGGGAAATCGCTCCTTTTTTTGTTTTTTGGTCTAATCCGCTGTATTCTCAACTCCGGGCGAGCCGGAGGCTGGGAACGCGCCAATCTGGGAACCTGCCAATCTGGGAACGCGCCAATCTGTGAACAGGCCAGCCCAGGCTAACCCTTTACCGCGCCGACCATCAGCCCCTTGACGAAATACTTCTGTATGAAAGGGTACAGCAGCAGTATCGGGCCGATGGTGATGATCGTGGCGGCGTACTTGATGCCCTCGGAGGGCAGCTTCACGGCGGAGCCGATAATTCTGGAGGCGTTCTCCCCGGTCATGAACTGGATGTTGGACACAATGGAGCGCAGCAGCAGCTGCAGCGGCATGAGCCGCGCCTCCTCCGTGAGCATAATGCCCAGCCACCAGTCGTTCCAGTACATCAGCGCCACAAACAGCCCGACGGAGGCCAGCGCGGGCAGCGACAGGGGCAAGATGATCGTGAAGAAAATCCGCGGCTCGCTGGCGCCGTCGATGGTGGCCGACTCGCCGATCTCCTCAGGCAGGGATTTGAAATAGTTGCGCAGCAGGAACATGTACCACGCGCTGGCGGCGTAAGGCAGGATCAGCGCCCAGATGTTGTTGCGCAGGCCCAAGTACTGCGCGCAGACGATGTACCACGGCACAATGCCGCCGCTGAACAGCATCGTAAAGTAGCAGTAGAAGCCCAGCGCCCCGCGGTATTTGCAGGCGCGCTTGGACAGGGCGTAGGCCAGCATGGAGTTGATCAGCAGGCTGATGACCGTGCCGGCCGATGTGACCAGCACCGTGTTCTTGTACCCGGTGGCCACCCTGCCGAAATCGGAGAACAGGAGCTTGTA
This sequence comes from Clostridiales bacterium, assembly GCA_031263625.1. Classification (GTDB taxonomy): domain Bacteria; phylum Bacillota; class Clostridia; order WRLR01; family WRLR01; genus JAISFK01. Next base: position 9,676 of record JAISFK010000309.1, on the reverse strand, counting down.
GGCGTCCGCGCTCCACTGCTTGGGAACCAGCCGCAGCCCGCTTTTGACAAGCTCCCCCTCATAAGTGAACGACCCGGCCAGCACAAGCAGGTAGGGCGCCACGCAGAAAAGCGCGAAAAGCAGCAGAACCGCCAGAAAAAAGCCGTTCAGCGCCCTCTCGTTTTTTGCCTGGATCATAGTGCAGCTCCTTTCCGCATAAAACAGCCTGCCTAAAACAGGCGCATAAAACAGCCTGCCTAAAACAGGCTGCCGTCCGGCTGATACCTCCGCGCCAGCCAGTTGCTGCCCAGCACCAGAACGAACGCCACGCAGCTCTGGTAAAACCCGACGGCCGAGGACATGCCCACGTCTCCCAAAGTGCGCAGCGTGCGGTAGACATAGGTGTCGATCACGTCCGCTGTGGGATAGAGCATGGGGTTCTGCCCCACAATGGAATAGAACATGCCGAAGTCCGCGTTCATGATTCTCCCCACCGACAGCAAGGTCATCGTAGTCACCGTGGGCCACAGCTGCGGGAGGTTGATGTACCGGATCTGCTGAAACTTGGACGCGCCGTCAATCCTCGCCGCCTCGTAGTAGGAGGGGTCGATGCCGGCCAGCGCGGCGATATAGATGATGCTCGTGTACCCTGTATTCTTCCATATGTGCACGACCGTGAGGATCGGGGGCCAGAGGCTGGCGTCGTTGTACCAGTTCACCGGCTGGAAGCCCAGGGATTTCAGCAGCACGTTGATGGTGCCGTAGTCGAAGTTGAACAGCGCGTAGGAGAACACGCCCACCACGACCCAAGAGATGAAATAGGGCATCAGGATTCCGGCCTGAAGCGCCTTTTTTGCGCGGCGGAAGATCAGCTCGTTGATCATGATGGCCAGAACGACGGAGAAAATGGTGCCGAACACGATGAAGGCCGTGTTAAGCAGCAGGGTATTCCGCGTCAGCTGGACATAGGCCCCGGATTTGAAGAAAAATTCGAAATTTTGATACCACGGGTTCCTCCAGGCGCTTCCGAAAAGGCCGTCGCTGAATTTGTAGTTCTTAAACGCCACCACAATGCCGGCCATGGGCAGATAGTTGAAAAGGAAAAAGAAAGCCAGCCCCGGCAGGGCCATGGCGTAGATCAGGCGGTTCTTCGCGATCTCATGGAAAAAGCCGCCGAGGATCTTGGGCGGCTCCCGCCCCTCCAACGGCTCCCGCCCCTCCGGCTGCGTGCGCGTCTGCATATTGGCCACCACCTCATCTCTCCGAATCTCTCCGAACGTCTTCGCAATGTTTTCGTAAGGCAAATTATACAGAGCGGCGCGGCGCAAATGCAACTGCTGATTCTGTGCATTTTCAGCGAATTCGGGGAATCGGCGAGTGCAAAATCTGCGAAAAAGCTCCGTTTTCGCAGTATTTATAGTAAAACGGCCGTATGCGGAGTTGCCCGATCGCTTTCGGCCATGGTATACTCGTGTTCGATTGGAAATTCCGACCGCAATGAGCGTTTATGGAAAATTCAAATGCTCGTCAGCATATGCGGCGGCCTGGAAGGGCGGAGTGGATGAACGGCAAATTGGCAGGCTATCTCCAGCAGCGGAAAACCTACGTCAAGCTCATCGTCGGCTTCACGCTGATTTCGGCAGTGATCATTTTTCTGCTCTCCGCCATCTTCCGGAACATGTATTCCGTCGCGCTCTACGATCAGGTGACGGCCAGCGACCAGAACAGCCTCGCCCGCATGGCCGAGGAGCTGCAGAAGCTGGCGGAGGAGATCGACTACGTACACATCTCCGTGCTGTCAAACCCGCGGGTGGACAGCTTCATATATCAGAACGCGTTGAATCCGCTGGACGAGTACAACGTGAAGAAGGAGTTCGTGCGCTTCAAAAACATCCACTCGAAGGTTCATTCCATGTATCTCTACAACGGGAAGATCGACTACTTCATCACCACGGAGTCCGTGGGCAAGCCCTTTGCCGAGTTTTTCGACAGCGGCGTCCTCGCGCTTGGGGAGGGGCGGCGCGCGCTGGTGTCGCGCGAGCTTCCCGCCGCCGAGCCTCCCGACAGCCCCCGGCGCGTGCTGTCCTTTATCTACTCGGCATTCCGGCCGGACGGCCGGGGCGTGGAGCGCAGCATTGTCATCAACGTCTTTGACGTGGCGGAGCTGGGCTTGCTGGGGGACGGCGCCGGCGCGGAGACGCTGCTGCTGGATTCCGGCGGCCGGCTGATTTCCCGCAGCCTGGCGGAGGCGTCCAGCCAGGAGCTGCTGGCCGGAGAGGGCTGGGCGCGTATTCAGGCCGCGCCGGAGGCCCGCGGCAGCTTCACGCTGGCCGGAGGGCGGCAGGACTATGTGGTCAGCTACGCCAAGCTGGAGCTGAACGGCTGGGTTTTGGCCAACATCCAGGGCTACGGGCAGATTACGGCCTACATACGGGAGCGAACCGACCGGATTTTGTATGTCGCGCTGGGAATGCTGCTGCTGAGCGGCGTTTTTGTGTTCTTCCTCTCCCGCAATATCTACACCCCTATCGACCTGCTGGTCAAGCGCGTGGGCAAATTGGGCAAATTGAGCCATCCGGCCAGCCGAAAAGCGCTGAAAAACGAGCTGGACTATATCATGGACGGCTTCACGCAGGTCATGGAGCAGACCAGCCTGATGCGGAAGAACCAGGAGGAAAAGATTTCCGAGCTGAAGGAGGGCTTCCTGCGCCGGGCGCTGACCGAGTCGGTCAGCGAGGAGCTGCTCCAGGAAAAGGCCGAGGAGTATTCGCTCGCGGTCGAGCCAAACGGCCTGTGCGCCATTGTCATGCAAATCGACGAGCTCGGCGCGATCAAGCCGGAGCACCGCTACATTTACGGCGCCACCGTCCGCCAGATAATACAGGACGCGTTTTTGGGCCAGCAGAACGCCGAGAGCGTCCTGCTGGACGGAGTTTCCACCGCCCTGATCCTCAACCTGCCGGACGGCCCGCTGCCCGAAGCCGTGCGGGACATCCTGTTCGAGATCAAGGGCGCGGTCTATCAGACGCTGGGGCGCAGCCTGACCATCGGGCTGGGCTGCCACGCGGAGACGCTGCGGGACCTGCGGCAGTCCTACGACAGGGCCGCCGGCATGGCGGACAACCGCTTTGTGCTGGGGTACGGGCAGATCATCGGCGAAGAGCTGGTAAAGGGCAGCCTCAAGGCGGGCGGGCAAATCGAGCCGGAGCTGGAAACCGCCCTGCTGGAGGCCATCCGCATGAACCGCGAGGAAGCCTACGCGGCGGCGGCGGATCGGCTGATCGAAGCCCTGTCCCTGCACGAGAGCGGGAGCGCGCGCATGCTGCTGGCGCACATGCTGCTCACCTGCGCCCGCGCCATGAACGGCATCATCGGCGACAGCGCCGACCCCGTCACCCCCGCCATACCCGCCTCCGCCGCCCCCGCTGCCGCCGGCGCCCAATACGGCGCCAAATACGGCGGCCTGCCAGAGAACGCGGAAACCATCGGGCAGGCGCGGGAGTGGTTCGCCGCGCTCTTTGCCCAGTATCGGCAGGCGGTGGAGCAGATGAATCTGCAAAAGAACAGCAAGAAGATGCAAAAAATCGTCAGCGAGGCGACGGCCCACATCCGCAAAAACTACGGCGACCCCAACTTGACCATCGACACGTTTGCCGCCAAGTACGGCTACACGGCCAAATACTTCGCCCGCATGTTCAAGGATGTCGCCGGCGCGTTCATAAACGACTATATCCGCAAATTCCGCATCGACAAGGCCAAGACCCTGCTGGAGAGGACGAATCTCTCCGTCAGCGAGATTGCGGAGCTGGTGGGGTACGTCAACAAAAACTACTTCTTCTACTCATTCAAGAAGGAGACGGGCATGACGCCGCTGTCCTACCGCGGCGCGAATTACCATTCGTAAATGGAATGAAGTGAAATTAAGTGAAATGCAATGAGGTGAAATGCAATGAAATGCAATGCAATGAAATGCAATGCAATGAAAAGAGGTGCTACGGTGACGAACAGGGAACATTTTCACAGGCTCTTGAACCGCAGCAGCGACCGCTGCGGCTTTTGGCACGGCGATCCCAACGAAGCCAGCGTGGACGCGGTCAACCGCTATTTTGGGGTGCGGGATGATTGGGAGCTGGGGCTCAAACTCGGATCGGTCTTTCGGTGGGTCATGCCGGAAAAATACGGCCTGTGGACCAAACCGGGCCAGCCGAGCATGTTCGACGCGCTGAACGGCGCGGCGCGCGCCAGCTTGGGCCAGGACGGCGTGTTCGCGGACTGCGAGAGCCTTTCGGCGGTGGACGCGTTCCACTGGCCGGAATTGGAGTACTGCGATTTCACGGGGACCGTCGCCGAAATTGACAGAACCGTGCAGGGCGGCCAAGCCGTCGTCTCCGGCACGTGGAGCTGCTTCTTTCATGACGTGTGCAATCTCTTCGGGATGGAGAATTACTTTGTCAAAATGCATACCGACCCGGAGATTGTGACGGCCGTCACCGAGCATGTGGTCGAATTTTACCTGAAGGCCAACGAGAAGCTTTACGCGCTGGCCGGGGACAGGATCGACGCGTTTTTCTTCGGCAACGATTTCGGAAGCCAGCTCGATCTGCTGATTTCCCCCGCTTGCTTTGATCAATTTATCATGCCGTACTTTGTCCGGTTCACGGAGCAGGCCCATCGGCACGGCCTGAAGGTCATGCTGCATTCCTGCGGCTCCATCGACCGGGTGATCCCGCAGCTGATAGAGGCCGGCGTGGAGGCCATTCATCCCATTCAGGCGCTGGCGGCCCGCATGGACGCGGCTTCGCTGTCGCGCAAATACAACGGCAGGATCGTTTTCGTCGGCGGCGTGGACACCCAGCAGCTGTTGCCCTTCGGCACGCCCGCGCAGGTTCGGCGCGAGGTCGGGCGGCTGAAATCGCTGTTTGGGCCAAACTTCATCGTTTCGCCCAGCCACGAATCCCTGCTGCCCAACGTGCCGCCGGAGAATATCGCCGCGATGGCCGAGGCCGCGGCCGCGGCGGAATAGTCTTTGCGTCAAAAAATTCAGGAGGACGACGATGCAAACAGTCATAGCAGGGACTTCATATTACCCGGATCACTGGCCGAGGGAGGACTGGGCGCGCGACTTGCGGCGGATTAAAAAGAGCGGGCTGGACTGCGTGCGCTTCGGCGAATTTTCATGGGCGTGGTTTGAGCCGGAGGACGGGCGCTTTGATTTTTCCGCCTACGATGCGTTTATGGATACCGCCGACGCCTGCGGGCTGAAGCTGATCCTCTGCACCCCGACGGCCGCGCCGCCGGAATGGCTGCTGCGCGCGTGGGGGGATGCGCGCATGATCGACTCAGCCGGCCGGCCGCACGACGGCGGGCGGCATATGGCCTGCTTGTTCCATCCGGAGTACCTGCGGCTTTCCGAGCGCGCGATCCGTGCGCTGGCCGAGCGGTATAAAGATCATCCGGCGCTGGCGGGCTGGCAGATAGACAACGAGCCCACCATGGGCGAGAGCGCGGCAATCTCCCGGCTGTACGACTACAACCCGCATGCGGTTCTTGCCTTCCGGCGCTATCTGCGGGAAAAATACCGCGGGGATCTCGGCGCGCTGAACGCGCGCTGGCAAAACAGCTTTTGGAGCCGCACATACACGGATTGGGCGCAGATTGATCCGCCGGCCCGGCCCGGCATCCCCTCCCTGTGGCTTGAATGGATGCGGTTTCGCAGCGACGCGGTGACGCGCTTCGTGCGCCGCCAACGCGAAATCCTGCGCGAAGTGAAGCCGGACTTCCTGATTGGCGTCAATATTCCCGAATGCGGGCCGCGCGCCGGGGCGCTTCTGGGGCAGGATTATTGGGAGCAGAGCGCCGGCATGGCCTATGCGGGCACGGACATCTATTGCTACACGGGCGATCGCGGCAAGGATCAAAAGGCCATGGCCTACTGCTGCGATGCGATCGCCTCGGCGGCGCGTCAGGGCGGGGCGGAATTTTGGATTTGCGAAACGCCTGGCGGGCCGCATTTTTCCGCTTGGAGCAAGGGCTTTTATGACGGCGCGTGGGGCGTGGATTTTCTGGAGGACAGCGTGCTGCGCTATGCGGCGCACGGGGCGAAGCGCGTCTTGTTTTTCCTTTGGCGGCCCACCTTCGGCGGGCAGGAGTTTGGCATGAACGGCCTTGCGGACATGGACGGCGGCGAAAACGAGCGCACCCAAGCCATCGGCGCCATTTTTGAAAAAGCGGCCCGCCTGCCCGCGCGGACGGCGCAGACGGTGCACGTTCACTATTCCGCCGACAGCATTTGCATGGCCGCCGGGTTTGATCCGGACAAAGCGGTTGACGACAGCATGCACGGGTGGCACAGTCTTTTCGCGGATTGCGGATACGCCGTGGAATTTGTAAGCGACAGCGCGCTCGCCGCAAAAAAATGGCGCGATTCCGATATCCTCGCGCTGCCATATTCCATGGCGCTGGGCGAGGCCGCCGCCGAGGCGATCAAGGCCGCGGCCGCGGCGGGCGCGCGGCTTCTGGCCGGCTACGGCACGGGCCTGTATAATGGGTACGGCTGCCATAACGCGGCAGCCCCCGGCTTTGGGCTGGACAAAGTCTTTGGCCTGCGCGTCAAATCCACGGACTATGCAAAACCGGGGGCGCAGGCGCGCATGAAGGAAACCGGCCTTGCCGTGGGCAGACATCGGGTATTGTGCGCGCCGCAGGGGGCGCGGGCCGTCGCCGTCACAGAGGGCGGCGAGGCGCTCGTCCTGCGGAATGGGCCGCATCTGTATTTTGCGTTTGATCCCGGTGAGCTCTATGAAAACACAGACACAGACGGCCGCCCCGCGCTGCTCGATTGGTTCGCAAACATCGTTTCTCAAAGGGAAAATGCCCCAATGCGCGGCATGTCGCTCCGATTATAGACGGTCACATCCGGTCACATCCGAAATGACCAAAAAATGCGCGTGTTGCAGCCGCGCGCGTTTTGAGGTAATATAGATGAGGCGCGCGCCGTGCGCTGCGTCGGTATCAAAATAATCGTGGATCGGGCTGGACTGTCGAATTTTGTTTGCGAACGTTCTGCTGGTGGCCGGGCAGGTCGCCACGCTGTTTATAATGATGGGGATAGGCTTCGCCCTGTTCCGGGCGGGCAAGCTGGGAAAGACCGCGACCGCGCAGCTGGCGTATTTGCTGGTCTACGTTGTCATACCCTGCCTGATAGTCGATTCCTTGCAGATCGAGCGCGACATTGACATGCTGCGCAGCATGGGGATCGCGCTGCTGGCCAACTTTGCCTATTACGCGATAGCCATGCCCGCGAGCATGCTCCTTTTCAGGCGCAGGCCGCCCGGCACCCGCGCGGTCATGCGCTTTGGCGTCATATACGCGAACGTCGGGTACATGGGCTTCCCGCTGATCGAGGCCGTGTTCGGCGGCGAGGCGATGATCTACGCCGTCATGACGCTGGCCGTGTTCATCCTGTTCCAGTGGACGCACGGCATATACCTCATGGAGGGCAAGCCGCGCCTGTCGGCGCGGTCGCTGCTCGCGAATCCCGGCATCATCGGGCTGGTCGCGGGCGTGGCGCTGTTTCTGCTGGATTTTCGGCTACCATCGCCGATTGGCAATGCGATGTCGTTTGTCAGCTCGCTCAACACGCCGCTGGCGATGATCGTCATCGGCGCCCAGATTGCGCAGTCGGACGTCAAAAAGGCCCTGTCGTCGCTCAGGCTTTATGCGGCCTGCCTGATCAAGCTGGTGCTGTTTCCGCTCGCCGCCGCGCTCGCGCTGCTGCCGTTCAGGTTGCCCGCCGCGATCTACGCCGTGACCGTGGTGCTTTGCGCCACGCCCATGGCGGCGCAGACGTCGATTTTGGCGGAGCGGTATGGGCGCGACACCGACACGGCGTCGCAGCTCGTCACGATGTCAACGCTTTTGTCGCTCGTCACGCTCCCGCTGTTTGCGGGCTTTCTCTAGCTGCGCCGGGATCCGGCCGCCATTTCAGGTATTTGAGACGCAAAATACAATAAAATACAATATAAAATACAATATAAAACACAATATAAATATAATGCAATGAATTGCGGTGAATTGCCATAAATTGCAGTGAATTGCCATGAATTGCGATGCCATTGCTTTATACGGGGAGATTACGGGGAGATATCATGAATAACGATAGCGTAAGCAAAACGGAGAATAATAGCATAAACAGGGTGGAGAATAATGGCATAGACAAGCCGGAGAACGGCAGCATAAACAAAACGGAGGACGGCACGGGGAACGGCAGCATAAACGAAACGGGGGACGGCACGGGGAACGGCGGCGCCGGGAAAAATAGCGGCGTCGGCCCGCTGGAGGCCGAGATCGCGCGCCGGAGGACGTTTGCCATAGTGTCGCACCCGGACGCCGGCAAGACCACGCTGACGGAAAAGCTGCTCCTGTACGGCGGGGCGATACGGCTGGCCGGCTCCGTCAAGTCGCGCAAGGCGTCCAGGCACGCGACCTCCGACTGGATGGACATCGAAAAGCAGAGGGGCATTTCCGTGACGTCGAGCGCCATGCAGTTTGAATACGGCGGCTACTGCGTCAACATCATCGACACGCCTGGGCACCAGGACTTCAGCGAGGACACGTACCGCGCGCTCATGGCCGCGGACAGCGCGGTAATGCTGATCGACGGGGGCAAGGGCGTCGAGGCGCAGACGATAAAGCTGTTCCACGTGTGCAGGATGAGGGGCATACCCATTTTCACGTTCATCAACAAGATGGACCGCGCGATCAAGGATCCGTTCGAGCTGATGGAGGAGATCGAGAAAGTGCTTGGCATCCGCGCCTGCCCGGTAAACTGGCCGATTGGCGTGGACGGCGACTTCAAGGGCGTCTACGACAGGGAGAGCGCCTCGGTGGAGCTGTACAGCGGCGGCAACCACGGCCAGGCGGCGGTGCAGTCCGAGTCGGGCTCGGTCGCCGACGGCGCGTTTTCCGAGCTGCTGGGCGACTACCACTACGGCAGGCTGCTGTCCGAGATCGAGCTTTTGGACATAGCGGGCGACGCCTTCGATTTGGGCAAGGTGCTGTCCGGCGAGCTGACGCCCGTGTTCTTCGGCAGCGCGATGACGAACTTCGGCGTCGAAATATTCATGAACAGGTTCCTCGAGCTGGCGCCGCCGCCCAGGCGCAAAAGCGCGGGGGAGGGCTATGTGGAGCCGGCGTCGCCGGGCTTCACGGGGTTCGTGTTCAAGATACAGGCGAACATGAACCTCGCGCACAGGGACAGGCTCGCGTTCGTCCGCGTCTGCTCAGGGACGTTCCGCCGGAACATGGAGGTGTTTCACGTCAACAGGGGCAAGAAGATCCGGCTGTCGCAGCCGCAGCAGTTCATGGCGCAGGAGCGCGCGATCGTCGAGGAGGCGTTTCCGGGCGACATCATAGGGCTGTTCGATCCGGGAGTGTTCAATATCGGGGACACGCTCTCGGAAAAGGATGCGTCGCTGCTGTTCGACGGCATACCGTCCTTTCCGGCCGAGTTCTTCGAGCGGGTGTCGCCCAAGGACTCGATGAAGCGGAAGCAGTTTCTGAAGGGCATGTCGCAGCTCGCGGAGGAAGGCGCGATCCAGATTTTCCGGCAGGAGGGCGCGGGCATGGAGTCCTTTGTCGTCGGCGCGGTCGGCGCGCTGCAGTTTGACGTTCTCGAGCACAGGCTGCTCGCGGAGTA
>JAISFK010000272.1 GCA_031263625.1 Clostridiales bacterium | reverse complement strand
AGTTGCCTGCCAAAGCCCGCCAAACGGCGCAAACGCAATGCACATTAATGCGCTTTTATAGTCATGTTATCATCGCCAAAATGCTTTGTCAATTAATATAAAACCGCTGTAAAATAGCGGTTTTCCCAATTCCCCAATTCCCCAATTCCCTGGTGTCCCTGGCCAGCGGGCGCAAATGGGCCAAATAAGCGGCATGCCAGCATATTGAAATGATTCCAAAGCAGACATGTGTCGGCGACCTCGGCGAATCGCAGAAGCAGAAAATGGTCGGCGCGTGTCGGCGCGGGCGCGGCGCACGGGGCGTGATGGCGGGCGATTGACGCGAGGGGGCGTTTGGGATTATAATGTCGAGTATCGGAGCGGCCGAATAGCGGCGCCGCCAAATGGCGGCAATGGCGGCAATGGCGGCGCGGCCGAATTACGGCTTGCGGGAAGCGAAAGTGGAAGAATACGGGAGCGGCGCGTTTCATCCGGCTGTCCTGGCCAAGGCGGAGGCGGCGGAAAAGAGGGCGCGGCGGGCGTTCGGGACAATAGAGGACATAGCCGCGCACAATCAGCGCAAGGTCATCGCGGCGATGCAGCGCGCGAGGGTCAGCGAGACGCATTTTGCCGGGACGACCGGGTACGGCTACGGCGACAGGGGCCGCGAGGCGCTGGACGAGGTGTTCGCGCTGGCTTTCAAGGCCGAGAGCGCCCTCGTGCGGCACCAGATCACGACGGGCACGCAGGCCCTCGGCATCTGCATGTTCGGCAACCTGCGGCCGGGCGACGAGCTGCTGTCCGCGACGGGCAGGCCGTATGACACGCTCGAGGAGCTGATCGGCATACGGGGCGCCGGCTCGCGCGGCGGGCTCGCGCCGGAGCCGGGCGGCGGGCGCGGCCAGGGGTCGCTCAGGGACTTTGGCATTTCGTACCGGGAAGTGCCGCTGCTGCCTTCGGGGCGAATCGATCTGCGCGCCTTGCGCGGCGCCATCTCCCCAGGCACGCGAATGGTGCTGATTCAGCGCTCGCGCGGCTACGGGTGGCGCGACGCGCTGCGGCTGGACGAGATCGCGGAAGCCGCCGCGCTTGTCAGGGGCGCGAAAAGCGACGCCGTGATACTGGTGGACAACTGCTACGGCGAGTTTGTCGAGAAGGCCGAGCCGATAGAGGCGGGCGCGGATCTCATCGCGGGCTCGCTCATAAAAAATCCCGGAGGCGGCCTGGCGCCGGGCGGCGGGTACGTCGCGGGCAGGGCCGACTATGTGCTCAACGCCTCATACAGGCTGACGATGCCGGGCCTCGGCGGCAATGTCGGGCCGACGCTCGGGCAGGGCAGGCTGCTGTTCCAGGGCTTTTTCATGGCGCCGCACGTCGTGGGGGAGAGCCTGAAAGGCGCCGTTTTCTGCGCCGCGCTGATGGAAGCGGAGGGCTATCCCGTGTCGCCCGGCGCTGACGCGCCGCGCTCGGACATCATACAGGCCGTGCGGCTGGGCTCGCCGGAGAAGCTGGAAGCGTTTTGCCAGGGCATACAGAAGGGCTCGGCCGTCGATTCGTTCGTGGAGCCGCAGCCTTGGCTCATGCCGGGCTATGAGCATCCAGTCATAATGGCCGCCGGCGCGTTCGTCCAGGGCTCGTCCATCGAGCTCAGCGCGGACGGCCCGATGGTTCCGCCGTATATTGCGTACATGCAGGGCGGCCTGGTGTACGAGAGCGTTAAGATGGGGTGCATGGCCGGCCTGTCAAAGCTGCTCGCGCTGGATGGGCGGCAGGCGCTGGGATGATGCGGCGGAGACGGCGGGCGATGGGCCGGCGCGGGGAACGGCGGGCGCTGGCAGACAGGCAAGCGCGAGGCCGGCGGCTGGCGGCGGATGCCTGCCTGCGGACTGCGAAAGCCAGCCGGGCATTGGACTAACGATACGGAGCGCCATAATGGCAAACGGCAAAGACATGAGAGGCAGGGGCATGGCAGCGGCGGCGGGAGGCGGCAGCGGCGCGGCCGGAGCGGTGCGCGGGCGCGTGGGCGCGGAGACGGGCAGAAGCGGGCACGTGGGCGCTGGCAGCGGCGGCGCCTACTCTGGGCGCACTGGCCATGGCGCGGGCGCCGGTCGTGGCGGTGTTGCCCGAACGGGCGCAAGCGGCGACGCCCGCCCAGGCTCACGCGGCGGCCCTTCTGCGGCTGTGCGCCCAGGCGCTGGCCCGGCCCGCCGCGACGCGGCAGGTGGATCCCCCCGCGCGAGCCGCCCCGTGCGCGGCGCCGATTTTGGCGGCGGCAACTTCGGTGCCCGTCCCGCCTCGGCCGACCGTCGGAGCGCTGGCGCCCCCCCGGCGGCCGTGCGCGGCGGCGTTGCCCGATCGGGCGCAAGCGGCGACGCCCGCCCAGGCTCGCGCGGCGGCCTTTCTGCGGCTACGCGCCCAGGCGCTGGCCCGGCCCGCCGCGATGCGGCAGGTGCCTCCCCGCGCGCAGGCCGCCCCGTGCGCGGCGCCGATTTTGGCGGCGGCAACTCCGGTGCCCGTCCCGCCTTGGCCGACCGTCGGAGCGCTGGCGCCCCCCCGGCAGCCATGCGCGGCGGCGTTGCCCGCTCGGACGCAAGCGGCGACGCCCGCCCAGGCTCGCGCGGCGGCCCTTCTGCGGCTGTGCGCCCAGGCGCTGGCCCGGCCCGCCGCGACGCGGCAGGCGGATCCCCCCGCGCGAGCCGGAGCGACGGAACTCGCCGGAGCGACGACGCCCGCCGAAGCGCCGGCGGCCCCCTCGCAATCGAGCGCAGCGGCAGCCCTGCCCGCCGCCTAAGCGCAAACGGCAGCCCTGCCCGCCGCCTAAGCGCAAACGGCAGCGGCCTTCCCGCAGTCGTGCGCCCCGGCCCCTCCGCGCGCCCCGGTTCCACCGTCGGTTTTGGCCCCGCCGCCCGCTCCGGCACTGCTGCCGGCTTTAGCTCCGTCGCCAGAACTGGCTCCGTAGCGGGATTCGCTCCCGTCCACCGCCCCGGCGGCGGCGCCGGCTTCGGCCTTGCCACAGCCCCCGGATCCGCCCTCGGATCTGCCCCCGGCTCCGCCCTCGGCTCCAGCTTTAGCTCCAGCCCCGGCGCCGCCGCCGGCCGTTTCGGCGGCAACCCGCGCTTTCGGAGAAACTCCAAAATAGCGATCGCGGCCTCGCTCTTCCTGCTCGTATACATCCCGTCCACGTTCAACTGGCTCAGCAACAACAACGTGTCCACGGACATTCTGAGGAACGGCGAGTTGATTCAGTCCGTCAACCTCGACGCCGTCGTCGTCAGGGACGAGTTCCTGATAAGCCCGCAGTCCGACGGCATATCCATCCCGTCCGCGGGCGAGGGCGAGCGCGTGGCGGGCAACGCGAAGGTGGCGACCGTGTACAGCAGGGCGTCCGTCGAGCTGATGGACGAGCTGAAGAAAATAGACAAGGCCATACTGGAGAGCCAGTACGCGCGGCTGGACGCGGGCGCCGTTCTCTCCCAGGACATGCAGGCCATAGAAAAGGACATAGACGACGTCGTCCGCAAGATGATACCCAGCCTGAACAGAAACAGCCTGTACCTCGCGGCGCTGCAGACGAAGGAGATAAACGGCCTCGTCGCCAAAAAGGCCGAGGCGTACAGCGCGCTGGACACGGACGACCCGTATGTCAACCAGCTGAAAGGCGAGAAGCGCGCCATCGAGGAGCAGGTGCTCAAGGTGAGCGAGGACGTCCATTCGCCGTATCCGGGCCATGTTTCGTACACGCTTGACAGCCTGGAGGCGGAGCTGGCCTACGACAATATTCCGAACATCGCGCCGGAGCGGTTCGAGGCCATCCTCGCCGCCGCCAGGAAGCCGGAGTTCAGGGCGCCGGAGCACGCGGACGGCGGCATCGCCGTCGCGGCGGGCGCGCCGTTTGCCAAGGTCGTGCGCAACAACTACTTCTATATCTGCGCCAGCCTGCCGGAGGAGATGAATATCGCGCTGAATCCGGGCGACAAGGTCAGGATCCGCATAAACGGCCCGTCCAGGGAGTTTGAAAGCGCGGAGGCCGTGTACTGCCGGGGCGGCGAGCATACCGAGTTTGCCGTGTTCAAGCTCAAAAAATACCTGTTTGACTTCATCAACGCCCGCGTCGTGAACATCGACGTGATCGAGAAATACCAGGAGGGGCTCAAAATCCCCGTCAAGTGCCTTAAAGACTACGAGCCGGGCGCCGACTTCGCGAGCGTCGTGCTGCTGAAGGCGAACAACGCCAGCATCAGGAAGGTGAGGATTCTGGCGGCGAACGACGTCTACGCCATCATAGAGGGCGAGGGCGCCGACGACGGCAGCGGCCGCGTCAGCCTGTACGACACGTATGTGCGCGACACGGCCAACATTGAGGAAGGGATGGTGCTGATAAAATGAGCGACGAAACGCGGTCGGGCGGCGGGGCGCAAGGTTCCGGCGACGCCAGGCAGGCGGGCGGGCAGGCATGTGGGCGGGCGAGCGGGCAGGCGGGCGCGGCGAGCTGGGCAGAGGCGGCGGCTCCGGCCCAGAGTGCGGGCGCGCCAGCCTCGGCAGGCTCGGCAGATTCGGCGCAGGGCGCGGATCAGGCGCAGGGCGCGGGCGAGCCCGCCGGCACAGGCATAGCCGCGAGCCTGGAAGCGGTCAGGCGCAGGGTGCGCGCGGCGGCCGAAAGGGCGGGCAGGCGGGCGGGCGACATCACGATTTTAGCCGTGTCCAAGACGAAGCCGCCCTCCGCGATCGCGGAAGCGCACAGGCTCGGCGTGGAGGATTTTGCCGAAAACAGGGTCCAGGAGCTTCTGGAAAAGCAGGCGTCGCCGGAATGCGGCGGGCTCGGCGTCCGATGGCACCTGGTGGGCCATCTCCAGACGAACAAGGCCAGGCAGGTGGTCGGGAGGACTGCGCTGATCCATTCGGTTGACAGGATGGCCGTCGCGCTGGAGCTGCAGAAATGGGCGGAAAAGCTCGGCGCCCGCGCCGACGTCCTGATACAGTCGAACATCGCGCGGGAGGCCAGCAAGTTCGGTTTTTTCCCGGAGGACACGGCGGAGGCGGCCAGCGAGGTCGCCAAGCTCCCGAACCTGCGCGTTCGCGGGCTCATGACCGTCGCCCCCCTCGTGGAGGATCCGGAGGAGAACAGGCAGGTGTTTCGCGAATTGTTTAAATTTTATATTGACATAAAAGACAAAAAAATGGATAATGTGGATATGCGCATACTTTCGATGGGCATGAGCAACGATTTTGAGGTGGCCATCGAAGAAGGCGCCAACATGGTAAGGATAGGGACGCTGCTGTTCGGGCGCCGCTGAAGTCGCCAAAATGCTAAAATAATGTTATACTCGTGTTCGATTGGGAATTCCGACCGCAATTTGCGGTCGGACAGAGGAAACGAGTATTACTGACTCGCGTTTATGGTAAATTCAAATGCTCGTCAGTATAAAATATGGTGATTAGGCAGGCCGATTAGCGGATACATAAATAAGCAGCAAAGGCGCGCGCAGGGAGTCCCGCAACGTGCCGCCCGCAACGCCCGCGGCGCGCGCCGCGCTTGGCAAGGGCATCGGGCGCGGGCATGGGCGCAGGCAAAAGACAAATGCATAAATAACGAATGACAAAAGGAGAATTGCAAATGGCTGGCTTTTTGAACAAGGTTCTCAGCTTTGCCGGCGTGTATCCGAGCGAAGACTATGCGGATGACGCGGATGTAGCGTATGGCGCGGAGGCGGAGGATGACGAGATGCAGAATGTCGGATACGGCACATACGGAGCGTATGGCAGCAGCGGGGGCAACGTCATAAATCAGCCGTTCAGGAACCCCGGCGGCGCGGGTTCTGTCAACGGCGGCCCGCAGCAGATGGGCGGCAAGGGCGCGAGCAACGTCGTCAACATGCACGGCGCGAAGAGCGACGGCAACTACGTGCTTGTGTCCGCAAAGCCGGAGCGCTACGAGGACGCGCAGGAGATCTGCGACCACCTGAAGGAGCGCCATGTCGTGATTATCAACCTTGAGCGCATGGAGTCGGATCTGGCCCAGCGCACGGTTGATTTCATCAGCGGCTCGGTCTACGCGCTGGACGGCGAGATAATCAAGTTCTCAAGGAGCCTGATCGGCATCGCCCCCAGCAACGTGAACCTGGTCAAGCTGAGCGGGGATCCAAGGAACAAGGACTCCATGTCGTTCATGGGCGGCTACAGAAACTAGCCCAGAGACTGGCCCAGGGGATGCCTTTATTGGCCCTTTATTGGCATTGGCGAATTGATTATAGATATATTGACATATTGATATTATGACGACAAGCTTTAAAAACACCCTGTCCGAGAGAGTGCTGCTCTACGACGGCTCAAAGGGCTTCCTGCTCATGCAGAGAGGGCTTGCGGGCGGCGAGTGCCCCGACCTGTGGAACATAACGCGCAAGGACGACGTGCTCGCCATACACAGGGCTTATGTCGAGGCGGGCTCCGACGTCATTCAGACAAACACGCTGCAGGGCAGCCGGCACCATCTGGAGGCGTGGGGCCTGTACGAGCGGCTTGGCGAGATAAACCGCGAGGGCGTGCGGCTCGCGAAGGCGGCGGCCGGCCAGAAGGCCCTGGTCGCGGCCTCCGTCGGCCCGACGGGCAGGCTGATGGCGCCGTTCGGCGACATGCCGTTCGAGGAGGCCGCCGAGTGCTTTTCCGAGCAGATCCGCGCCGTCCTTGAGGCGGGCGCGGATATCCTGCATTTTGAAACGTTTACCGATCTCTCCGAGCTGCGCGCGGCCGTGATTGCCGCAAAGCGGCTGTCGCCCGGTGCGCCGATCATCGCGACGCTTTCATTTGAAAAAAACGGAAAAACGGTTATGGGCGACTCGGCGGGCAGCGCGATGGCGGTGCTCGCCTCGCTCGGCGTGGACTGCGCCGGCGCGAACTGCGGGCTGGCCCCCGGCGAGATGCTGTCCATGTTCGGCGGGCTTGCCGGCTTCGGCGTGCCGCTGTGCAGCAAGCCCAACGCGGGCGCGCCCGTCATGGAGAACGGCGAGCCGCGCTACGGCGCGACAGTGGACGAATACTACGGCGCGGCGTTCGGCTTCGCCGAGCTGGGCGCGCGGCTGATAGGCGGGTGCTGCGGCTCCGGGCCGGCGCACATAGCGAAGTTGCGCGAGGCCGTTGACGCAATAAACGCGGGAAACGCGGGCGCGGGCAGGGGCGCTCCAAAGGCCAGGGGCGCCGCGGCTGTTGCGGCTGGCGGCGGGCGCGAGAGGGCCGCGCTTGCGGCTGGCGCGGACGGCGGTCAGGCGGCTGGCGGGTGCGCGGGCGCTGGCGATGGAACTGGCGAAGCTGGTGCGGCTGATAGCGGCGCGGGCGGTGACGTGGACGGCAGGCGCGCGGGCGCGGGAGTCGCGGTTTCGGTTGCGGCTGGCGCGGGCGGCGGCGCGGGGTTGCCGCGCCTGGCGTCCGTGGCCCAGGTAGTTGCGGTCGGCGCGAAGCTGCTCGAGAGCCTGGCGCGCGCGCGGGACGCCATGCGAGCAAAATATGGAATCGGTGGCGGCGCGGGCGCGAAAGACGCGGATGCCATGGGCGCTGCAGGGCTTGCGGATGATGCGGGCGCCGACGGCGCCATGGGCGCGGCGGAGGCTGCGCTGGCGGATCTGTCGGATTTGGCGGCGGCGGGCGTCGGCGCCGGCGCGGGCGACGCGGAAGCGGAGATCATTGACAGGCTGCTGGAGGCCGAGGAAGCGGACGAGGGCGTGGCCGTGATCGCCCTGCTGATCGCCGGGCGCGCGTCCGGGCATGGCGGGGCGGCTGAGGCGGGCGGCGGATCGGGCGATATAGCCGATAGCGGCGCTGCCGCGGAGGC
>JAISFK010000220.1 GCA_031263625.1 Clostridiales bacterium | reverse complement strand
GCTTGACGCCGTGAGGCTCAAAAAGGGCGACGTGCTGAAAGTCGGCGGCACGGAGCTGGTTTTCGTGCCATTCTGCGGAAGCGAGTTCCGATGGGCGGGCGCGACGGCAGATCCGGCGGTAGCGCCGACCTCGCCATAGCGCGTCGGCGCTGGACAGCACGAAACAGCAAGACAGCAGGCGGCAACGAGCGGAAACAAGCGACAACAAGTGGCAATAAGCTACAACAAGCTACAAAAAGCTTCATTTTGGGCTTGTCCCAGAATCCAAAATTAAAGGCTGGATTCCGAGACGAGCCCGGAATGACGGGGCGGGAGCCGGATCCGAGAGCCATCCCAAAATGGCGAGTAGTGCGGCAGATTCAGGAACCAGCGCGGAATGGCGGCAAGGGAGCCGGAGCCGGGAAGCAACTCAGAATGACGGGGTGGAAGTCGGATCCGAGTATCAGCCCAAAATGACGGGGTGGGAGCCGGATCCGAGAGCCATCCCAAAATGGCAAGTAGCGCGGCAGATCCGGAAAGCAGCACGGAATGACGGCATGGGATGCCGGAGCCGGGAAGCAACTCAGAATGACGGGGTGGGAAGCCGGAATCAGTACGGAATGGCGGCAAGGGAGCCGGATTCGGGAGCCATCCCAAAATGGCGAGTAGCGCGGCAGATTCAGGAAGCAACTCAGAATGACGGTGAGGGAACCGGATCCGTGGATCAGCACTGAATGACGGCGCGGAAAGCCGGAGCCGGGAAGCAGTCTGGAATGACTGGAGGGAATGGCCATAGGCATGGAAGCGGCAAGCCTTGAAATAACATTGCGCACGGCGGCTTGCTCCGAGCGGGGCGGCAGGCCGCGCAACGAGGACAGCTGCGCATACGCCGCTTCCGGCCGCCGGGGCGCGTGGATCGTGGCCGACGGGCTGGGCGGCATGGCTGGCGGCGATCTGGCGTCCGGCTTCGCCGCCGAGTACATAAAAGCCCGCGCGGCCGAGCTGGAGGACTTTGGCGAGGCGTCTTTGCTGCGGCTGCTCGCCGAGGCCAACAGGGCGCTTGCCGACGAGCAGCGCAGGCGCAAGATGGAGCGCGGCATGAGGACAACCGTCGTCGCGGCGTTCGCCGATTGCGGCGCGTTTTCCTCCGTCCACCTGGGCGACTCGCGGCTCTACTACTTCCGGGGCGGCGAAATACTCCACCAGTCGCGCGACCACTCCATGTCGCAGGCCGCCGTTGACCTGGGCGAGATAGCGCCGCAGGACATCCGCTTCCACGAGGATCGGAGCAGGGTGCTGCGGGTGCTCGGCAACGACGGGGATCCGCGCGTGGACACGCCGATTTTCACGGAGAGCATCAAGCCCGGCGACGCCTTCCTGCTGTGCTCCGACGGCTTTTGGGAGCCGATTTTCGAGCACGAGATGACGGCCTGCCTCAAGCGCGCGGGCGACCCGCAGGGCTGGCTCGACGCCATGCTGGACATACTGCGGGGCAGGCAGACGGACAGCAGCGACAACTACACCGCCGTATGCTGCATGGCGGGCGGCGGGCAAATGCAACGCGGCGGCTTATTTTTGGATTCCGGGACAGGCCCGGAATGACAAGGTTTCGCCCGAATGGCGCGGTTGCGCGCGGCGCGGCAAGGGGCGACGCATGGGATGGCAGGCATACTGCCGTATGCTGCATGGCGGGCGGCGGGCAAATGCAACGCGACGGCTTGCGGCTTGTTCCTCGGATTCCGGGACAGGCCCGGAATGACAATGTTTCGCCCGAATGGCGCGGTTGCGCACGGCGCGGCAAGGGGCGACGCATGGGATGGCGCAGTGTTGGCTTGGCGCGGCAAGGGGCCATGTCCAGCGCGACGAGGCGTTGCGCCCGGCGCTGCAAGGGCTTGCCGGGAATGACAAGGCGGGCTCTATGCCCGGAATGGCGAGAGGGGGCAGATTTTACGTGGACTACAGCTATACGATAGCCGTCAACCAGGGCGAGCCGGAGCCGCCGCAAAAGCCGCCGAGGCGCGCGGAGGCGCAGGCGCAGCGGGGACGCGCGGAGGCTGAGGCGCAACCGTCGCCGGGGCGCGCTGAGGCGCAACTGCAGCCGGGGCGCGGCAGGCCGCTGCGCGAGCCGCCAGCCGCGCCGATTTCGCCCGTGCTCGGCTGGCTCGTGGCGGCTTCCGGCGCGAGGCGCGGGCAGGACTGGCCGCTGCTCAAAGGCGTGACACACATCGCCCGGAGCATGGACATTGAGCCGAAGGCGCTGGGCTGCGCGGACGGGCGGTTGCACCTCGCCGTCGCCTTCGACGCGCAAAGCGGCGGCTTTTACGTGCGGCAGGAGAGCGGCGAGCCGGCGCGCCTGCTGGCCGCGCCCGGCGGCGGCGCCGTGCAGGGCGAAGCGCCCCCGGATCGCGCCGTTCAGGGCGCAGCGCTGGCTGGATGGGCGCCGCTGCGGGCATACGACGCGATTCTGGCGGGCGATCTGCGGCTGGTCTTCATGCCATTCTGCGACGGAGGGCGAAGATGGGCGTGAGCGAGCGCGCCTACGGCCGCACGAGGGCTTTTCATGGCGCCGTTTCCATATACGGGACGGCGGGCACCTTTGGCGGGAAGACGCAGGGCATAAGGGCGGGCGACGTCATCGCCATCGGCCGCGACAGGGGCGCAGCGCTGGCCGGGTGGGCGCCGCTGCGGGCATACGACGCGATTCTGGCGGGCGATCTGCGGCTGGTCTTCATGCCATTCCGCGACGGAGGGCGAAGATGGGCGTGAGCGAGGGCGGCTGCGGCCGCACAAGGGCTTTCCACGGCGCCGTTTCCATATCCGGGACGGCAGGCTTCTTTGGCGGGAAGACGCTGGGCATAAGGGCAAGGGCGGGCAACGCCATCACCATCGGCTGCGACAGGGACGCCGCGCTGGCTGGATGGGCGCCGCTGCGGGCATACGACGCGATTCTGGCGGGCGATCTGCGGCTGGTCTTCATGCCATTCTGCGACGGAGGGCGAAGATGGGCGTGAGCGAGCGCGGCTGCGGCCGCACAAGGGCTTTCCATGGCGCCGTTTCCATATCCGGAACGGCGGGCTTCTTTGGCGGGAAGACGCTGGGCATAAGGGCGGGCGACGTCATCGCCATCGGCCGCGACAGGAGCGCCTGCGCCCTGCTCTACCCGCCCGGAAGCACGGAGATCAGCAAGGTTCACTGCAAGCTGCGCCTTGACGCGCAAAACGGCTGCCTGTCTCTGACCGACAGCTCAAAAAACGGGACATACCTCCGGGGCGGCGAGCGGCTCGCGCCGGGCCGGGAGCACGTCCTGGCCGACGGCGAGGCGTTTTTTCTGGCGACGGAGGACAACGGGTTCGTCGTGAGCATCATATAGCTATTTAGCCATTAACTATTTAGCTATTAACTATCAGCTATTATACTCGTGTTCGATTGGGATTCCGACCGCAATTTGCGGTCGGACAGAGGAAACGAGTATTACTGACTCGCGTTAATGGAAAATTCAAATGCTCGTCAGTATAACTATTTTTGACGGGGATGTGCTGTCTGAACTATGTTTGAAGGGTTTTCGCTGACAATCGCGGAGGGCGGCAAAAAGCCGGCCGACATCCAGCTTGCGGATTTTGGCGCCGGGACGGTGACGTTCGGGCGCAACGCCGCGAACGACGTCGTGCTGGACTCCCCCATCGCCTCCAACTTCCACGGGGCGCTCGTGTTCGAGGCCGGCCCCGGCGGCAGCGGCGACGGCGACGGCGGCGTGTACATCATCGACAAGAACAGCACGAACGGCATATACGTCAACGGCGCCCGCGTCAGCGGGAAAGCTCGGCTGCGCCCCGGCGACGCGGTGACGTTCGAGTCGGAGCGCGCGAGGCAGGCCGCGCGGGGCGAGCACGGCGCGGTCATGACGCTCAACGCCAGCCGGGCCGGGGCGGGCCCGGGCGTCTGGTCGTCAGCGAAGATCGGCGGCAGGCCGCTGACCGTCGGCAGGGACGCCTCCTGCGACATAGCGCTCAGCCAGGCGAGCGTGTCGCGGCTGCACGCCCGCATAAGCGCCGAGGGCGGCAGGCGCTTCTTCATACAGGACTGCGGCAGCACGAACGGCGTGTACGTGAACGGCGCGCGCGTGTCCGGCAGGCGCGAGCTCGCGGACAGGGACGCCATATTCGTCGGGAGCGCGAGGCTCGTCTACGCGGGCGGCGTCGTCCACTACAACGTGGAGCAGCCGTCCCTGCCCATCGAGGTGGCCGGCGCGCGCAAGACGGTGCTGGCGAAGGGGCGGCCCCGCGACATTCTGGACGGCGTGTCCTTCTCGCTCGCGCCCAACGAGCTGGCCGCCATCATCGGCGGCTCCGGCGCGGGCAAGTCCACGCTCATGAACGGCATGTGCGGCTTCGCGCCGTTCACGTCGGGGAGCGTCCTGTTCGGCGGCGAGGACCTGCGCGACAACTACGGGGCGCTGAAGAACCTGATCGGCTACGTGCCGCAGCAGGACATCGTCCACAGGGATCTGGCGCTGCGCCCCATGCTGCTGTACACCGCCGAGATGCGGATGCCCGCCGACTCGACGGCCAAAGACCGCGAGAGCCGCGTGGCGCGGGCCATCGAGACGGTGGAGCTGTCCGGGCGCGAGGACGCGCAGATCAAGACTTTGAGCGGCGGGCAGCGCAAGCGGGCGTCCATCGCGGTGGAGCTGGTTTCCGACCCCTGCGCCTTTTTCCTGGACGAGCCGTCATCCGGCCTGGATCCCGGCACGGAGCGCCACCTCATGCAGATGCTGAAAAACATGGCCGGGCGCGGCAAGACGGTCGTCGTCGTCACGCACATGACGGCGAACATCGGCCTGTGCGACAAGCTCGTCATACTGGGCACGGGCGGCAGGCTGTGCTTCTTCGGGGCGCCTAGCGAGGCGCTGGCCTTCTTCGGCGTGAGGGATTTCGCGGACATATACGACAAGATCAACGACAGCCCCGCCCAGTGGAAGCTGCGCTACGAGGCGCTGCACAGGCCGAAAGCCGCGCTGCGGCCGCAGCCGCAACCGGGCGCTGGCGCTCATGCGGTGGCGGGCGCACAAGGGGGCGCTGGCGCTCATGTGGCGACGCCGGGCGCTGGGCAGGCGGGAGCGCAAGGGGCTATGCCGGGCGCATGGCAGACAGAGGCGGGCGCGCAGGGAGCGGCGGCTGATGCGCAAGGCGCGGCGGCAAGCGCACAGTGGGCACCGGGCGCGCATGGGGCGGCGAATGCCCATGAGGCGGCGCCGGGCGCACGGCAACCGGAGATTCTGGCGGCGCAGGCGCCGGGCGGCGGCTGGATAACGCGCGCGTGGGAGGCGCAGGCGGGCGCACAGGGAGCGGCGGCTGACGCGCAAGGCGCCGCGCCGGGCGCGCATGGGCCGGCGGCTGGCTCGCCGCAACCGCCGCAGGCCCGCGCCGCCAATTCCGGCGGCCCCGGCAACCTCGGCAGCCTCGGCGAGCGATCCCGCGCCGCCCGCCCGCCCCGGCGCGGCGGCAACTCTGCGCCGAGGCAGTTTTCCGTCCTTTGCAGGCGCTACGCCGCGCTCGTGGCGGCGGACAAAAGGCGGCTGGCCCTGC
>JAISFK010000188.1 GCA_031263625.1 Clostridiales bacterium | reverse complement strand
CCCCGTTCTGGCCCGCGCCTTGCCCCGCGCCCGCGCCGCCTGCTAATAGTATAATCAATGGCAGGCCCATTTTCAATGGCAAATTGTACTCGTGTTCGAAATGATAGCAAATGATAGCTTCAGGCGCCTCAGGCGCTTCATTCGCGGATTTCGATCCGGGCGATTGCGGAGCGGCTGCCCAGCTGATATACTGTTTGCCATAGGGGCGGCGGGCGCGCCTGCAAGCGCGGATAGCGCCGTAGCTTGCGTTTGGCGCGGGCCGCGCCGGAACTTTCGCGCAGTGCAGATAAGTATACTTATCTGCACAACAAAAAGCCGCCGTCGGCATACAGCCGATAGCGGCGCGGGATGGAAACGGATACAATATATGCGGGCAGATGGGACGCGCAGATAAGTATACCCATGCGCGCAGGCGCGCTCGGCGCTTGCGGAGCGGGCCATGCGCAGGCGCGGCGGGCAATGCGCGCTAGACAGGGTAGCATAGCGTGTAACGTCGCAGGCGGGCCATGCGCGGGCGCGGCGGGCAACGCGCGAGCTGGAGGCGGGAGGCGGCAGGCTTTATGTACAAAATAATGATCGTGGACGACGAGTACAACGCGCGCGACGGGCTGGAAAACGTGATCGACTGGGGCCGCATCGGCGCGAAGGTGGTCGGCAGCGCCGCGGACGGCGAGGACGCGCTCGCGAAGATCCCGCGCCTGGCGCCCGACATCGTGATAACCGACGTGAAGATGGACAGGATGGACGGCCTCGAGATGACTCAGCGGATCGGCGAGCTCTACCCGCGCATAAAGACCATCGTGCTCAGCGGGTACGACGAGCCGGAGTACATACGCAAGTCGCTCGGCCTGAAAGTGTTCGCGTACCTCCTGAAGCCCGTCAGGGGCAAGGAGATACTGGAGACGGCGCGCGGGCTCATCGAGCAGCTAGAGCGCGAGAACAGCCTGCTGAGGCGGGTCGAGCTGATGGAGGAGGAATTTGGCAGGAACAGGGACTACCTGCACGAGCATTTCCTGCGCGACCTGCTGCTCGGCAGCGTCGCGGGCAGGGAGCAGTTCGCGGAGCGCGCCGCCTTCCTGCAGCTGTCGTTCCCGCCCGGCAGCTACCGGTGCGCGCTGCTGGCGATAGACGGCCTCCCGCGCGCGGCCGGGGAGCACGGCTTCCAGAAGCTGCGCGGCGTGCGCGTGGTGGCCGAGGGCCTGCTGCGGGAGCGGCAGGGCGGCGAGGCGTGGCTCGTGGGCGTGGAGCCGGACAGGCTCGCGCTGATCCTGGACGCCCGGACGTGCGAGAGCCGGCTCGACGGGCTCGTGGAGTCCGTAAAGGCGCTGCTGGGCGTCAGCGTGACGGCGGCGGTCGGCTCTGGCGAGGACATTTTCGACATCTGGCGCTCGTACAGGCAGGCCGCGATAGTGTGCGACAACAACATCGCGCCCGGCGTGAACGGCGTCGTCTGCTATTCGGACATGCCGCCGCCGGACGGCTCGCGCTTCCTGTACCCCCGCGAGAAGGAGCGGGCCCTGCTCGAGAGCGCGAGCAGCACGGACGCCGAGATCGCGGCGATGGCCGCCGACCTGCTCGACGAGATGGAGCGTCAGGGCTGCTCCAGGGAGCGCATGATCGCTGAGGTCGCGGGCTTTCTGGGCCAGCACGCCCGCAAGGCCATGGACATGGGCGTGGACGTTTACAGGCTGTTCGGGCGCGAGGCGCTGGACCCGTTCCGGCTGTTCGAGCGCTACGGCGAGCGGGAGCGCATACAGGCGTGGCTCGCGAACATCCTGTCCAAGACGCGGGACGAGATCCTCCGCGAAAAGGCGGGCCGGGCCGGGAGCCTCGTGGGCAGGGCGTCGGCGTACATATCGGCCAACTTCAGCCGGAGCGACATATCGCTGGACATGGTGGCGGCCCATCTGAAGATCAACCCCTCGTACTTCAGCCGCCTGTTCAAGAAGGAAACGGGGGCGAGCTTCATAGACGCGCTGACCGAGCTACGGGTGGGCAAGTCCAAGGAGCTGCTCGGCCGGGGCGGCGAGCGCGTCGCCGACATCGCGGCGGCGGTGGGGTTCCAGAGCACCCGGTATTTCTGCACGCTGTTCAAGAAGAACGTCGGATGCTCGCCCACGGAATACAGGGATCAGGCGGCGGCCGAGGGCGGCCATGGCGAAGGGGTGCGCGGCGAAAGCGGGCGGGGCGAAACGGGCCGCGCCGAAAGCGGGCGGGGCGCAGGCGGGCGCGCCGAGAGCAGCCAGGGCAGAGACGGCCATGCCGAATGGGGGCGGGCCGAGGGCAGCCGGGCCGAAACGGGCCGCGCCGAGGGCAGCTGGGCCGAAAGCGGCCGGATCGGCGGGGCGCGCGGATGAACGCCATAAAGACGAGCGCCATAAAGGCGAGGATCATGAAGACAAGGGCCATGAAGACGAACGCCATGAAGTGGCTCGCCGGCAGCCTCAGCCGGCGGATGCTGTTCTACATGCTGATCGTGCTGTCCGTGCAGGCCGTCCTGACCGGCCTGATCAGCTACCGCTGGATTCTCTCCAGCGTCGAGGAGATCATAGCCTCCAACATGCAGGAGGTGAACAAGAGCCTCGTCCAGGAGGCCAATTTCGTCCGCGTCAACCACGAGCTGCTCGCCGACCGGATCATGGCCAACTCGACCATCCAGGACATCCTGCTGGAGATATACGAGGGGGGCGAGCCGTACCCGACAAGCGACACGCGCAAGGTCATCGAGTGGTTTCTGTGGGAGCCGGAGAACAGCTCGCACATGATCATCGTGGACTCGCGGCGCGCGATCTACCAGTCCTACACGTCCTCGTACATGAACCTGGATTTTTCCGACCTCGCGGAGACGGCCCCGTACCAAAAATCGCTGGAGAGCAACGGCCGCAGCCTGTGGAACGCGTCGCAGCGCAACATCCTCACCGGCGCGCGGCAGCCCGGCCTGTACCTGTGCAAGACGATCAACTGCGTGGACATCGGCCTCCCGAACATGTTCCTGCGCGGCATCGGCCAGCTGATCATCAAGGTGCCCTACGACGCGCTCAGCGAGATCTTCGCGCGCTCCAAGATGGTGGCGGGCGAGTATTTCGCCATCGTGGACGGCGACGGCAGGTACGTGTACCACACGCTCCGCCAGGAGCTGATCGGGGAGCGGCTCGGCGACGAGCTGCTTTTCTTCCTGGACAAGAAGGAGGACGCGAGCGCGTCGGTCAGCCAAAACGGCAACGACATGCTCATGCACTACAGCCCGTACACGAGCAGGGGCGTCAGGCGCAACAGCTGGAACGTCCTGCACGCCATCCCGGCGTCGGTCGCCGCGACGCGCGCCATGAGCATACGCAACATCGTGCTCGTCGTCATGACGATCCTGCTCGTCATATCGAGCCCGCTCATGCTGTTTTTATTCAATACCGTCAAAAGCCCGATCGTGCGGCTCAGCGGGGCGGCGGCGGCGCTCGGCAGCTCGTCGCTGCGCACGCGGATCGCGGAGGACAGGCAGGACGAGATCGGGCATTTGCAGGCCAGCTTCAACGCCATGGCCGACGACATTGAGAAGCTGCTGCGCGAGACGGAGGACAACCACAGGAAGCTACGCCGCTTCGAGCTGGACACGCTGGAGTACCAGATCAACCCGCACTTCCTGTACAACTCGCTCGACTCCATCAACTGGATGGCGCAGAAGGCCGGGTGCGAGGACATCGAGGAGATGGTGACGGCCCTCGCGCGCTTCCTGCGCGTCGGGCTGAGCCGGGGGCACGGCTTCTACCGCGTCCGGGACGAGCTGGAGCACGCGCGGCTGTACCTGCTCATCAACAAAATCCGGTTCGGGGACAGCTTCGCGTTCGGCATCGACGCGCAGGACAAGGCGCTGGACTGCCAGATCCCCAAGATACTGCTCCAGCCGATCGTCGAGAACGCGCTCAAATACGGCGCGCAGAGCGGGCGCGCCACACGGCGGGGCGGCGCGGGCGCGGGCGA
>JAISFK010000029.1 GCA_031263625.1 Clostridiales bacterium | reverse complement strand
CTGGGCGCCATACGCGACATATGCGCCATAGGCCGGCTCTTTGTCGAGGTCGGCGGCGGCATCCGCGACGAGGCGCAGATCGACCGCTGCCTCTCGCTCGGCGCCGGGCGCGTCATACTGGGCACGGCGGCCGCCAGGAGCTTCCCGTTCGTCGAGGCGATGGCGAAAAAGTACGGCGGGCGCATAGCCGTCGGCGTGGACGCGCGCGGCCAGGACGTCGCGGTGTCCGGCTGGACCGAGGCGACGGGGATAGACTCGTTCGAGTTTTGCGAGCGCCTCAACGGGGCCGGCGTGGAAACGGTCATATACACGGACATCGCGCGCGACGGCGCCCTCGGCGGCGCGAACCTCGGCGCCTACCGCAGGCTGAGGGGCATATCCCCCCTGCGCGTCGTCGCGTCGGGCGGCATAAGCTTCGAAAGCGAGCTCGCGGCCCTGCGCGACATGGGCAACTACGCCGCCATACTGGGCAAGGCGCTGTACGAGAACCTGCTGTCGCTGCCGCGCGCGCTGGCGATAGCCGCCGGGCGGGATCCCGGCTAGGCGGCTATCGCCAGCGGGCGCGGGCCAGCCAACCAGCCGGCCCAACAGCCGCGGCGCCCGACTCGCCGCTAGGCTCGCCGCGCGAAGCGCGCCCGCCGGCGGCGCGGCCCGCAACGAGCCGCCGCACAATTTTGCAGACTGCCATATTTGGAGGCAAGCATGATCACAAAGCGCATCATCCCGTGCCTTGACATAAGGGACGGGCGCGTCGTAAAGGGCGTAAACTTTGAGGGGCTGCGGGACGTGGACGATCCCGTCGCGCTCGCGCGCTTTTACAACGAGAGCGGCGCGGACGAACTCGTGTTCTACGACATCACGGCGAGCTTCGAGAACCGCGCCCTGTTCACCGACGTCCTCGAGCGCACGGCGCGGGAGGTGTTCATCCCGCTGACGGTCGGCGGCAGCATAAACAGCGCCGGCGACTTTGAGCGCGTGCTGGCGCGCGGCGCCGACAAGGTCAGCGTCAACACGGGGGCCGTGAAGAACCCCGCCGTGCTGGAGGAGGCGGCCGTGAAGTACGGCTCGCAGTGCGTCGTGCTGTCCATGGACGTCAAGCGCACGGGCGGCCGCTTTTGCGTGTTCGTGAAGGGCGGCCGGGAGAACACGGGCATGGACGCGCTGGAATGGGCGGCCTACGGCGAGGAGCACGGCGCGGGCGAGCTCGTCGTGAACAGCATGGACACGGACGGCGTGAAGGGCGGCTTCGACATCGAGCTGCTGGAGGCCGTCTGCGCCCGCGTGCGCGTGCCCGTCATAGCCAGCGGCGGGGCCGGCGGCATGGAGCACTTCGCGGAGCTGTTCAGCGCCGTGCCGGGCGTGGACGCGGGGCTCGCGGCCTCGATCTTCCACTTCGGGGAAGTGGGCATAGTGGAGCTAAAGCGGTTCCTGCGCGGCAGGGGCGTCGAAATGCGCCTGTAGCCTGCAGCCGGTGGCCTGTAGCCGGTGGCCTTTATTTAGTACCTTACAGGCGCAAACCGCAATAAATAGCAAAAAGTCAGCGCCTGTAAGGTACTAACGCCGCGCGGATGAGCGCGGCGCGGGCGCGAAGCGCCCGTGAGGAACGGGGAAACCGCGCTTTCCCGTTCCGACTTGGGTTGCGGGCGTAGCCCGCTTTAGAGCTTTAGAAGGGGTTTCTTTTTTATGGATGGCGATTTTACGAATGGCGATTTTATGGACGGCTGCTTTTACAGCGGCGAAACCGCGGGCTTGCTGGTTTTTGACGGCGACGGGCTCATCCCGGCCGTCGTGCAGGATTTTTACACGCGCGAGGTGCTGACGGTCGCGTACATGAACCGCGAGGCCCTTGAAATCAGCGTCCGCGAGCGGCGCACCTGCTTCTGGTCGCGCTCGCGCGGGCAGCTCTGGCGCAAAGGCGAAACGAGCGGCAACACGCAGCGCATAGCGCGCATCGTCGCGGACTGCGACTACGACGCGCTCGTCGTCCAGGTGATCAAGCGCGGGCCGGCCTGCCACAAGAACGTGGAGAGCTGCTTCCACAACGAGCTGTTCAGCGCCGCCGGCGGCGCTGAAAGCGGCGCCAGCGCCGAAAGCGGCGCCAACTGCAACGGCAACGCGGCCGCTGGCGGCAGCACCACACGCGGCAGCGCCGCATGCGGCGGCGGCGCAACGGGCGCAGCCGGCAACCGCAACGGCGCGGGCAACGGCAGCGGGGGCGCCGCCTGCGCCGGCGAGGCGCCTTTCTCGCTCGACGCGCTCTACGCGACGCTGCTGCGCCGGAAGCTGGAAATGCCCGAAAAGTCATATACGACCTATCTGTTTGAAAAGGGCCTTGAGAAGATCCTGAAAAAAGTCGGCGAGGAATCCGCCGAGGTCATCATCGGCGCCATGAAGCGCAGCAGGGACGAGGTGATCTACGAGGCCGCCGATCTGACGTACCACATGCTCGTGCTGCTGTGCGAGCTTGGGATCCGGCCGGGCGACGTCCTGCGCGAGCTTGCGGGGCGCAGCGGCGGATCCGAATCCGGGGCGGCCGCGCCGAAGGAGCAGAGCTACAAGCAGCTGCGGCGCCGCACCGAAAGCGTCGGCCCGGCAGACAACGGCGCCACAGCCTCGGACGGCGGCAACCGCGCAGGCAGCGCCGGCGCAGCCGCCCGCCCAGGCGGCGACGCCGACAGCCAAATCGCGAGCGACGCCAGCGACGCCAGCACTGCCGTACCCGTCGCCCCCATCCTCCCCGTCGCCCCCATCGCCCCCGCCGGCAACGGCGACGATGGCATCGCAGGCAACGGCGGCAACGGCGAGGGGGGCGCGGGCGCATGATCCAGTCCAATTTGCACACGCACACGCTGTTCTGCGACGGCAAGAACACGCCGGAGGAAATGGTCGAGGCCGCAATAGGGCTGGGCTTCCGCTCACTGGGCTTTTCCGGCCACGGCTACGCCGACTGCGACCCCGGCTTCTGCGGCACGCCGCTGGAGGCCATGCCGGCGTACCGCGACGCGGTGCGCGCGCTGCAGGCGCAGTACGAGGGCCTGATCGACGTGTTTCTCGGCATCGAGAACGACGCGGCGTACATGCACCCCGCGTCCGACTACGACTACACGATCGGCTCCGTCCACTACATCCCCGTCGGCGGCGAGTACCACTGCGCGGACGCGACGCCGCAGAAGTTTGAGCGGTCGCTCGCGCGCGCGTTCGGCGGGGACGGCATGAAGATGGCGAAGGCGTATTTTGAAACAGTCTGCGCCTTCGCGTCGGCGCCGAGCAGGCCGGCCGACATAATGGGGCACATGGACCTGGTGCGGCGCTTCAACGCGGGCGGCCGCCGCTACTTCGACGAGAGCTCGCCCGCTTACCGCGCCATGGCGACGGAGGCGCTCGAAGCGGTCGTGCGGAGCGGCATGTTTCTGGAAGTGAACACCTCGCTCATCGCGAAAGGCGCATCTGACGAGCCGTACCCGTCCGTGTTCCTGTTGCGCCGCGCAAAGGAGATGGGCGCGCGCGTCGTCGTCAATTCGGACGCGCACGCCGCCAAAAACCTCAATTTCGGATTTGACAGGATGGAGGAGCTGCTGAGCCGGATCGGCTTCACGGAGATATGGGAGCTGACAAAAGCCGGCTTCGAGCCCCAGCCCCTGCCCGATTTTTGCTGACTGACCGTGAAAGGAGTCTATCTATGAACCGCATCAACATAATCGCTCTTGGCGTTCGCGACATGGCAAGGTCGGTGAAATTCTACCGCGACCTTGGTTTTCAGTCGAGCGAAACCGCCGAGTGCCCGCAAGTGATATTCTTTAATACGACCGGCACAAAGTTTGAGCTGTGCCCGATTCATGGCCTGGCAGAGGACATCAGCGCCTCGAACCCGCCGAAGATAACGGACGGTTTCGCGGGAATCACGCTTGCCTACAATGTGAGAAGCGAGCAGGAAGTGCGCGACACAATCGAGCTTGCGAGAAAAGCGGGCGCAACCATGGTCAAAGAGCCGCAACCGGCATTTTGGGGCGGGTATCACGCCTATTTTGCCGATCCGGACGGATACTATTGGGAAGTGGCATGCGGCGCCGGCGTTTGGCAATTCGACGAGCAGGATATGCTTGTTTTGTGACGGAGCGTAAAATCAATAGCCAACAAAGTCTGCCTGCGGGCCTCACATCCAGTACAGCTCCTCGTAGCACTGGATGGCAAAGCTGTCCGTCATGCCCGCCACAAAGTCCAGCGTCTTCTGCGCGGGGTGCTCGCCGCTGCCATACGCGTGCTCGCGGATGTACCTGTGAAACAGGCGCAGCACGCGCTCGCCGGCGCCCGCAAGGGAGTCCTCGCCTTTTTGGAGGGCGCCGTG
>JAISFK010000483.1 GCA_031263625.1 Clostridiales bacterium | reverse complement strand
TGAGCGCTGGGCGCTAGGAGCCGTACCCGCGCCAGCCGGGGATGGTCCCGTCCGCATCCCACAGATCCAGCCAGCTCTGCGCGCCCTCCCACAGGAACACCTGGCCCTTGATCAGGCGGCTGTTGCGCTCGCAGCCCTTCAGCGCGTCCATCTCCTGCGGGGTCAGCGGATCCTCCGTCACGGCGCGCAGGTTCGCCTCGATGTTCTTCGGGTTCGTTGAAAACGGGATGGGCACCTGGCCGCGTTGCGCCGCCCACTTCAGGCAGATGGCGGCCGGATGCGCGCCGTGGCTGCGGGCCGCGCGCGCGACCTCCGGCTGCTCGGTGTCCACGCAGTCGCCGGGCGAGCGGTCGCGCTCCGGGCGCGACGGCGAGCCGACGGGGCTGTAGCCGATCGGCTGCACGCCCATGTCCACGCAGAACTGGAACAGCTCGCCCTGCTGGAAGCACGGGTGCAGCTCCATTTCGTTCACGACGGGCTTTATCTTCGCGTCCCGCAGGATCAGCCTCAGCTTGGGAATGGTGACGTTGGAGGTCCCTATCCCGCGAGCCAGGCCCATTTCCGCCAGCCGCTCCATGGCCCCCCACGTTTCCATGAACTCGTCGTGGATGTACGGGCGGGATTCGGGGTTGCGCGCGTCGGCGCCGCACCCCGGCGCGTGGTAGTTGGGAAACGGCCAGTGGACCAGGTAGCAGTCCAGGTAGTCCAGCCGCAGGGCCGACAGGCTCGCCTTGCACGACTCTATGACGTCGCTGCGGCGGTGCTTGTCGTTCCAGACCTTTGAAATCACGAACAGCTCGCCGCGCGGCACCCCCCCGCCAACAGCGCCCTCCAGAACCGGGCCTATGTCGCCCTCGTTCCCGTAGCACGCCGCGCAGTCGATCAGCCGGTAGCCCACAGACAGCGCGTGCGCGACGGCGCCCGCGATCTCGCCGCCGCTGCGGCTGTCCGAGCCGAACGTCCCGAGGCCGATGGCTGGGATGGAGCCGCCGTTGCCCAGCGGCCTGCGCGCGGCGGCCGGCTTGCCGTTTTTGCTATTTTCGCCATTTATGCCATTTTCGCCATTTCGCATGGGGATCACCTCTCGCGTGTTTTGGCCAGCGCGTTTTTCCTAGCACGTTTGCCGCGAATTTTCATACCCATAATACAATTTTGGCCGCGCTCGGTCAATATGTCAAATCAGAGCATTTTTTCAATTTCTTTTTTTAAGTGCGGGATCTCGTCATTTGCCGTAGCCCAAATGTCATCCATTCGCAGTGTTTTATATCCGTGCGCCGTGACGTCGCGCAGGCCAGCGATGTCTTTCCAAGGAATGTGGTTATGCTCAGAGCGAAGCTCAAATGAGAGAAGCTTGATCAATTCCCCAATGTTGATAAGCGACATAGCTACTGCGCGCTTTGTTCGCTCGTCGCGCAGAAATGAGGCAAGATTATATCCTGCGGTCAATTCCGCGATAATTTTGGCTTCATCGCAAATATTTATCAGCACCGTCCTGTCACGGGCGTTCATATATCAAAACCTCTTTGTTGATCTCAATGTATGAATCTTCGGGGATGGGCGCGTGTATCAGGTCCACTTTTATGCCAAGCTGTTCTTCGAGTCTCAGTTTAAGTCCAGACAGCTTTATCAGCGATATGGCGGGCGTAACGAACTCGACCAAAAAATCAATGTCGCTGCTCTCAGTCTGCGTGCCATCAGCATACGATCCGAAGCAGGATAGGCTTTTTATGGGATACTCTTCCGCCAATTTCGCAACCGCTTGCCGAATTTCGCTAAATTCAGGCATCGCTATATACCTCACGACTCTCTGTTTTATACTGACGAGCATTTGAATTTTCCATTAACGCGAGTCAGTAATACTCGTTTCCTCTGTCCGACCGCAAATTGCGGTCGGAATTTTCAATCGAACACGAGTATAACAATATTATATTTGAACTCACGCTGAATTTCAAGCGAATTTCAGGGGGCTTCAAATAACAAAGTTGCCCCTGCCTGCCTGACCCTCTCGCCTCTCGCCTGATCCCAAAGGCCCGGCCGCGCGCGCACGGTCGAGGGGGCTAAAAAAGCAGATTTGCGGATACCGCGAGAACGGGTTGGAGCGCTGGGCGGCCGCCCTGAAAGAAACAGGCCGGGTGATCGGGATGGGCGGCCTGATGTGGTGGGACGCGGACAAGGGCAGGCTTCTCGACGAGTATATTTTCTCAAGCGATACTGCTTCCGTCTTCGTCCCCGCTATCTTCGCTGTTCCCGCCGAGCGCCTTGTACTTGTCCATCCGCCTCGCGATCTCGAGCAGCTGGTTCAGGACGCCGCGCACGCCCTCCGCGTCGCTGAGGTTCGCGTTGGACACATCCGTCGCGTTTTGCGCGCTGGCGCTGTTTTCGACGCTGGCGGCGTTTATGCTGTTGATGCTTTCCACAATCGCCAGGTTGGACTCCGCGATGGAGCTTATCTGCGCGTCCAGCTGGCCGGTGTTCTCGTCCACCTGGCCCAGCTTCTCGCGCAGCTGCTCCATGATCCGCCGCGTCATGCCGATAAGGCGGTTCTGATCCCTGTTCAGCTCCAGCAGGCCGTCCATCTTGCGCGCGGACTGATCCGACTTCTCTATCAGCTGCTCCACGATGCCCGTTATCACGCCGGCCGACTGGCTCGTCTGATCCGCCAGCTTTCTGATCTCGCCGGACACGACCGCAAAGCCCTTGCCGGCCTGGCCCGCGCGGGCGCTCTCGATGGACGCGTTCAGCGCCAGCAGGTTCGTCTTTTCGGAGATGCTCGTGATGAGGCTCGCCATGCCCTGGACTTCCATGTTCATCTTTTTCAGCTGCTGGATCGTCGCGGCGGCCTCCTCGTTGCCGCGCTTGACGCTGTCGGACTTTTCGGACAGCCTGTAGACGATGTCCATGCCCTCGCTCAGGAACGCCGTTGACGAGCCGGACGCCATGCCCGTGTCCTCCGACAGCTCGCGCGCCGTCTTTATCAGCTTCTGGATGTTGTGCGTCATGAACATCTGCTTCTGTATGCTGTCGGAATTGCCGGCGACGCCCTGCGATATCTCGCGCACGATCCGCGCGGACGTGTCGATGGACGATATGAGGCTGTCCACGTTCCTGAATATGCGCGACGAGTTCTCGTCCAGCGCCGAGCCGATCATCAGGATGTCGGAGATCACTTGGCGCCGCAGGCTCTCGCCCGCCCTGTCCCGCTCGGCGCGCTCCAGCCCCGCCTTGCGCGCGCGCAGCGCCATCGCGAATATCGCGGCGCAGAACACGCAGAAAAAGGCGAGCGCGCCGGCTTGCTCGGCGGCCTGCTCGGCGGCGCCGCCCAGGCCCGAAGCCCCGACGCCGATGTCGCCGATGCCCGGCAGGCCGAGCGCCGCCCCGCGCGGCAGCAGCTGCAGCCGCAGCCTCGCGACGACCATGGCCAGCGCGAGCGCGCCGCACAGCGCCAGCCGCTTGAAGTCCGGCTCAAACGCGAGCACGCTCAGCACGGGGACTATGAACAGGAAGGCCAGCGGGCTTGGCGAGGCGATCTCGGTCAGGGCGAAAGCGGCGAAGCAGCACGCTATCGATATGGGCTCGGCCAGCTTTTCCGCGGCTTTCGCGGCGCCCGCGAAGACGGAGGCGCAGGCCAGGGCGAGCATGGCGGCGGCGCAGGCGTAGCCCGCGGCTCCGCTCGCGCCGCCATCCGCAGCTCCGCCCGCGCCGCTCCCGCCGCCCGCCAAAATGCCGTCGAGCAAAAACGCGACGCCCGCGAGCATCGGCATGGCGGCGCAGATCAGGCAGACGGGCTTGCCGAGCAGCCGCGCGGCGCCGC
>JAISFK010000428.1 GCA_031263625.1 Clostridiales bacterium | reverse complement strand
GAACACGACGACGGTGATGGCAAACAGCACCAGAACGGAAATCAGTATCCTGCGCGCAAAGTATTTGAGCAAATCGCGCCCTCCTTTATCCAGAATCAGCGCCACGAGGCGCGCGGCCGAGCATGCGGCCGAGCGGTTGGCAGGCGGCCTAGGATGCGGCCTCGGATGCGCCCTAGGGCTGGACGAGCTCCATGTCGGCGATGTTGTACGGCCAGGAGATAAACGTGTCGAGCATGAGCCCCCTGACCCGCTTGTTGGACACCCATACGTTCGTGTAGTCGTTCATGAAGAGCATGGGCATGTCCTCGTTGATCAGCAGGTACGCCTGCTGGAACAGCTCGTTGGCCTCGGCCTCGTCGGCGGAGTTTTTGGCCGCCTCCACCAGCCGGTCAAACTCTGGATTGTCGTAGTAGCCGTCGTTGTTGATGGAATCCTTGCGCAGCAGCGTGGTGGCGACATAGGGGTCGGACGACATCGTCCAGGCGTAGCCGAACATCTGCGTGTCCGGGTTCGTCCTGACGAGGTCCATGTACGTCGCCCAGTCGTAGTAGCTGGGTATGAGCTCGACGCCTATGAGCTTGCAGTCCTCGACGAGCATGGCCGTCTTCATGGCGTCGTTGGCGTTTTCGGCAATGCCGGTGTAGTTGATCGTCAGCTTCTGCCCGTCCTTGTAGCGCCAGCCGTCCGCGCCGGCGAGCCAGCCGGCCTCGTCCAGCAGCGCCCCCGCCTTTTCCGGGCTGTACTCGTATTTGTTGAACAGGGATTCCTCCGGGTAGGTGGGCGAATTTCTCGGCGCCATGGCGTAGGTCAGCGCGCTGCGGCCGCCCGTGTAGGTTTCGACGAACAGGGCGCGGTTGAACCCGTAGGCGATGGCCTGGCGCACGCGGATGTCGCTCATGACGGGGTCGGTCACGCGGAACTTGATGAAGGCGAACGTGGAGCCCTGGGTGGAGACCGTGTCCAGGTGCGCAGCGTTGCCGCCCTGAATCTGGCCGAGGTCCTCGTCAATGTTGCGGATCTCGGCAAAGTCGGCCGTGCCGTTGAGCAGGGCCGGAATGTTGCCGTCGTTGGTTATGCACTGGTAGATCACCTTGTCGATATTGGGCTCGGACTTCCAGTAGCCGGGAAACTTGTCCAGCTCGATGTACTGGTCGATGACGTACTGGTTGAACGTGTAGGGGCCGGTGCCCACGGGCGCGAGGTTCAGGGCCACAAAGTCGCTGTAGCTCTCCTTCTCGTAATAGGCCCTGGGCAGAATATGGCCGTATGTGGCAAAGGCGTGCAGGTTGCCCATGGTCAGCCCGTCGTAGAGCAGCGTGATCTTGTACGGGTCGTTGCCGTCCGCGTCGTATGTTATCGGCAGCGGGTTGGCCGGCGGCGCCGTGTGCAGCTCGATGCCCACGATAACGCCGGCCTCGCCGTTTTTGTAAGCCTCGGCGCCCCTGATGTTGTTGTAGTACGGGAAATGCGTGCCATCGTACAGCGGGTCGCAGATCATCGTGAGCGTGAAGGCCACGTCCTCGGCCGTCAGCTCGCCCAGCCCGCCGTGAATCTGGATCCCCTTGCGCAGGGTGAACTCTATGGTTCCGGCCTCCAGATCCATGGAGTAGGATTCGGCCATCTGCTCCTGGAAGGCCATGGTGCCGTACTCGTACCGGATCAGCCGGTCGAACACGAGGTCGCAGATGTACTGGTCGTACTGGGCGGTGTACAGCGTGGCGTTGAATATGCCGGGCGGGGAAACCTGGGCGTAGGTGAACACGTTGCCCTTGCCGGCCGCGGGATTGCCGGCCAGAATGTCGTCGCCTTCGGCGGCCGGCGCGGTGGTGGCGACGGTGGGCGCGGTGACTGCGGCGGAGGGCGCGGCCGTCGTGCCCTCGGTGGCACCGTCGGCGGCGTCCTGCCCGGCGCCGTCGCCGGACTGCGCATCCTGCGCGCTCGCGGTCGTGGCGACGGCGCCGGGCGCGGTGGTCGCGCCGCCGCTGCCGCCCGATTCGCAGGCGCCCGCCGCTATCATGAGCGCCAGAAGCAGGGACATCAGCGCTGCGGTTCTTTTCTTCATTGTCGATCACTCCTTTTCAAAGCCATTTTCGACATTCTATCACATCACGCGCAACAATGGTACGCTATGCGAAAAAATATAGTCAAATGTGCATGTGAGATCGTGTGATCGGTGAAATTGTCAGGAGCCCCAAACCGCAATCGCGTTTGACCTGGCGAGCAGATCGTCGATGGGCAGCCCTATGGGGCAGATTCGCAGGCATGACATCGACTTGCCGCAGCCGCCGTAAAACGCGCTTTGGTAGCGCTTTGCCATGGTGGCGCGGTTTTCGGCGCCGTCGCACTGCTCCAGAAAGAGATTGGCCGCGACCGCCGCGGCCGCGCCGGCAAATCCCGCGGCGCCCAGCCGAAAGTTCGGGCACGCCTCCAGGCAGCAGCCGCACAGCAGGCAGCGCGCGGAATGGTACAGTAGCCCGCGCCCCCAGCGCGGCTGGTACGCGTCGCCCTCAAGCCACAAGCCCATGCCTTTCAGGCTCTCGAAAATGGCGCTTCTGTCAACGGCCAGATCGCGCGCAACCGGGAACTTTGACAGCGGCTCAAGCTTTATGGCCCGCCTGCGCCCGGCGGCCTCGCCAATGAAAACGGAGCACGCAAGGCGCGGCAGGCCGTTGACCAGCATCGCGCAGGCCCCGCACCTGCGCTGCCAGCAGCCGCACTCCCACGCGATTGGCGCGGCAGGCCGGCCCTCCGCGTCGCGCGGGCTGTCGAGGCTGTTCAGCTCGTCCAGCGCCGAGGCCACTGTCGCGGAGCCGTCGCCCCTATAGGCAAATTCCTGCCAGAACGGGGCCGCCTCCGGCCCCTCCTGGCGCCTTATCCTGAAAATGAAAGCTTCCAATTTATGCGTGAACGCTCCCTTTCGAGTTTTGGCGCAGAGCGCGTTTGGCAGGCGGCGGCCGACAGCCATGCCTTGCAGGCGGCGCCCAGCGCTTGCATGCCGATGCCTTGCGGCCGGCACCCGCCGCCAGCCAGCCAATGCCTTGCGCCGGCTATACTGACGAGCATTTGAATTTTCCATTAACGAGAGTCAGTAATACTCGTTTCCTCTGTCAGACCGCAAATTGCGGTCGGAATCCCAATCAAACACGAGTATAATTTCTGGCGGCGGGGATGTCGGCGAAGCGGACGGATATGGACTCGCCGTCGAACTGCGCGACCGTGGTTTTGCGGAAGCGCCCGTCGTCGCGATCCGGGAAATCCAGGCGGCTGTGCGCGCCTCGGCTCTCCTCCCGCGCCAGCGCGCTCTGCACTAGCGCCCTGGCGAGCAGCGGCAGATTTCCCGGAATCCCTTCAAGCGCCTCAAGCCCCGCTTCAAGAGCGGCCCTCTCCCGGAAAATGCCGAGGGCTTTGCCCAGCGCGACCTGCATTTTCAGCCTGTCGGAAGCCAGGGCGGGCTCCGGCGCCTGCCCCTGCCCCTGCCTCTGCTCTGGCATTGGCGTTAAAGTCGGCTCTAGCTCCGGCGCCGGCTCGTCGCCCGCCGGCGCTATCGGATCGAGCGCCCCGGCCGCCCT
>JAISFK010000376.1 GCA_031263625.1 Clostridiales bacterium | reverse complement strand
AGCCCGCCGTGCCGCGCCGCTCGGCGGCGTAATCCGCGTCGGGCGCCTCGACGACGCGCATGTCCGCGCCAAGCGCGTTAAATGAGGGAACCAGGTTCTCGAAGCCCCGCTCCAGGTTTTCCACCCCGAACACCCTGCTCTTGCCTTCGGCGGCCAGCGCCGCCAGAATGAGCGCGATGCCGCCCCTGATGTCCGTCGCCGTCACGTCCGCGCCGCGCAGCCGCTTCACGCCCTCGACATACGCCGTGTTGCCGCGCGTGCGTATGTCTGCGCCCATGCGGTTCAGCTCCTTGCAGTGCGTGAATCGGTGGGGGTACACGAGCTCCGTCACGGTGCTCCTGCCGTTCGAGCGGAGCAGCAGCACGGTCGCCGGCTGCTGGAAGTCCGTCGCGAACAGCGGGTACATGCCCGTCGTGATGTTCGCCGCCTTCAAAATTCCAGAGCAGCGGGCGGTGATCGTGTCCTCGCTCCTCGCGATGTCAAGGCCGATCTCGGCCAGCTTGTCGATGCACGCGTCCAAGTGCCCGATCTCGGCCCCCTCCAGCTTTATGCTGCCGCCGGTGATGCCGGCCGCCATCATAAACGTGCCCGACATGATGCGGTCGGCTATGCACTGGTGGGCGCAGCCGCCCAGCGCCTCGACGCCCCATATCTTGATCGTGTCCGTGCCCGCGCCCTTGATGTAGGCGCCCATCTTGTTCAGGAACACGGCGACGTCCACGACTTCCGGGTCGCGCGCGGCGTTGTGTATGACCGTCCTGCCCTTCGCGAGGACGGCGGCGAGCATGACGTTTATCGTCGCGCCGCACGTGATCAGGTCGAAATAGATGTTGTTGCCGACCAGCTTGTCGGCCTTGACAACGTAGTAGTCGTTGTAGCGGGTGATCTTCGCGCCGAGGGCCTCAAGGCCCTTGAAATGCTGGCCTATCGGGCGCGGCCCGATGTCGTCGCCGCCTGGGTAGCCGACCGCCACGCACTTCTGCTTCGCCAGAAGGGCGCCGACGAAATAGTACGCCACGCGCACGTTTTGGGAGGCTTCCGCGCTTATTATCGAGTTGCAGATGGACGTTGGGTTAATAGTGAACGCGTTGTTGCCGAAGCTGACCTCCGCCCCCGTCGAGCGGAGCAGGTCGGCCGTCACGCGAATGTCTGATATGTCCGGCACGTTTTCGATGGTGACTTCCTTGCCAGCCAGGCAGCTTGCGACGATCAGCGCGAGGGAGCTGTTTTTTGAGCCCTGAACCTTCAACGTGCCATTAAGGGCGGCGCGACTATTGATCTCAAGCCATCTCATATAGTATCCTGCACTTTCGCACGTAATTGGGGGGCCGCACATGCGGCCTCACCCATTATAACACACATATTTCAAAAGTGTTACACTTTTGAAAAATTTTTTTTGAAGCTAATTGCATTTATCAATGTTCTCCATTATAATTGTTACTTACATGTGTCGTCAATATGTCAGGCGATATTTTGGCGGCCGCGCCTGCGGGGGCGCCGGGCGCGCGGCCGGATTCCGGCGCGGGCGGCGCGCGGCGAACGGCAGGCGGCGAACGGCGCGCATCGGCCGGCGGCTGGCGCGCGGCGGCGCGGATCGCGAGCGAAAGCCGCGCCTGCGGGCGGGCGCGGGCGCGGCTCGCGCAATAAATTACAGGTGGGACGATATGGCGGGAGTGAAATTTTACATTGATCTGTGCAAGGGCTGCAGGCTCTGCACGACGGCGTGCCCCAAGGGCATAGTGGCCATCGACGCGGAAACGCTCAATTCGAAGGGCTTCCATCCGGCGACGGTCAGGCGGGAGGACATGGGCAAATGCATCGGCTGCGCGTTCTGCGCGACGATCTGCCCCGACTGCGCCATCGAGGTCGAGCGGTAGGCGGGCCGGCCGCGCGGCGCGGCGCAAAATAATAGGGAGAGTTGCTAAATGGCGGAAAGACTGTTGATGAAGGGCAATGAGGTGATCGCCGAGGCGGCGATCAGGGCCGGGTGCAGGCACTATTTTGGCTACCCGATCACTCCGCAGACGGAGATTGCCCACTACATGGCAAAGAAGATGCCGGAGATAGGCGGCACGTTCATCCAGGCGGAGTCGGAGGTCGCGGCCATCAACATGGTGTACGGCGCGGCCGGCGCCGGCGCCCGCGCGATGACGTCGTCGTCCAGCCCCGGCATAAGCCTCAAGCAGGAGGGGCTGTCGTACATGGCCTGCGCGGAGCTGCCGGCGGTCATAGTGAACATCATGCGCTGCGGCCCCGGCTTGGGCGGGATTATGGCCGCGCAGGCGGACTATTTTCAGGCGGTCAAGGGCGGCGGGCACGGCGACTACCATCTCGTCGTCCTCGCGCCGAACAGCGTGCAGGAGCTGTACGAGCTGACGGTCGAGGCGTTCAACATCGCGGACAGGTACAGGGTCGTCGCCATGATCCTGGGCGACGGCATGCTGGGCCAGATGATGGAGGCCGTGCAGTTCAAGGATTCCGAGGACATACGCAAGTGCGACAAGGGCTGGGCCACGACCGGCACGGGGCTGGAGCGCCCGCACAACGTCATAACGTCCATAGACACCGTGCCGGAGCGCCTCGAGGCCGTGAACAACAGGCT
The DNA here is from genome assembly GCA_031263625.1 of Clostridiales bacterium. Lineage (GTDB taxonomy): Bacteria > Bacillota > Clostridia > WRLR01 > WRLR01 > JAISFK01. The sequence goes on along the minus strand of JAISFK010000376.1, from coordinate 3,326 downwards.
TCAGGCCCGCTACAGGGACATAGCCGCGAACGAGACGCGCGTCGAGGCGATTAACTGCGAGGGCGCGGACATAATCATAACGGCCTTTGGGACCGTGTCGCGCATCATCAAGAACGTCATCGCGGACGCCGAGAAGGAGGGCGTGCGCGTGGGCCTGATCAGGCCGATCACGCTGTGGCCGTTCCCGAGCCAGGCGATCAGGGACTACTCGGCCGGCGCGAAGGCCGTGCTGTCCGTCGAGCTGAACGCCGGGCAGATGGTGGAGGACGTCATGATAGCGCTCGCCGGGGCGAAGCCCGTGTACTTCCTCGGCCGGACGGGCGGCATGGCGCCCACGCAGCTTGAGATCGTCGGCAAGATAAAAGACATATTGGGGAGGGCGTCATGAAAACTGTGTTCAAAAAGCCGCACGCGCTGACAGACACGCCGTTCCACTACTGCCCCGGCTGCACGCACGGCATAATCCACAGGCTCGTGGCCGAGGCGCTGGACGAGCTCGGCCTCGAGGGCGACGCGATAGGCGTGGCGCCCGTGGGCTGCGCGTACAACAACTACGAGTATTTCAACTGCGACGTGCAGCAGGCGGCGCACGGCCGCGCGCCCGCCGTGGCGACGGGCATCAAGCGCGTCCACCCCGGCAAGATCGTGTTCACGTACCAGGGCGACGGCGATCTCGCGGCCATAGGCACGGCGGAGATCGTCCACGCGGCGGCGCGGGGCGAGCGGATCACCACGGTGTTCGTGAACAACGCCATCTACGGCATGACGTCGGGGCAGATGGCGCCGACGACGCTGCTCGGCCAGGTGACGTCCACGTCGCCGACAGGCCGGAAGCCTGAGCTGCACGGGTATCCCATCAACATCTGCGAAATGCTGGCCACGCTGGACGCGCCGGTCTACATAGAGCGCGTGGCGTCGAACAGCGTCAAGAACATCAACTCCGCCAAGAGGGCGATCAAGAAGGCGTTCGAGATCCAGAGGGCGGGCCTCGGCTACACGATTGTCGAGGTGCTGTCCACATGCCCCACCAACTGGGGGATGTCGCCCATAGAATCCATGAAGTGGCTTGAGGAGAACATGATCAAGCGCTACCCGCTCGGCGTGTTCAGGGACAGGACGGCGGAGGCGAAGGCGTCGGCTGCGGCCGGGGCCGGGGTTGGGGCTGGAAATGGCGCAGGCGCTGAGGCTGGCGCGGCAGGCGGGGCGTCGGCAGCGGCTGTGGCTGGAAATGGCGCAGGCGCTGAGGCCGCCCGCGCGGGGCAGGAGGCGAGGAACGGATAATATGCCAAGATATCAGGGAATAGTCATAGCGGGATTTGGCGGGCAGGGCATACTGTCGATCGGCAGGATTCTGGCGCAGGCGGGCATGTCCGAGGGCATGAACGTTTCGTGGCTGCCGTCGTATGGGCCAGAGATCCGCGGCGGCACGGCCTACTGCCACGTCATACTGTCGGACGGGGTCATCGGATCGCCGCTGCTCAACAGCGCGACGGCGCTGATCGCGATGAACAGGCCGTCATACGAGAAATACGCGGGCCTCGTCTGCGAGGGAGGGCTTGTCATAGTGGACAGCTCGCTCGTCAATATAGGGGAGGCGGGCGAGGGCGAGGGCGCGGAATCGGCTGGCGCTTCGGCGTCGGCTAGCTCGCTTGGAGCGGTGGAATCGGCTGGCGCTTCGGCGTCGGGCAGCCCGGCTGGAGCGGCTGGATCGGGCGGCGCTTCCGGCGCGGCGTCCGGCGCGGCGGCTGCGGGCTTGGCCGGGCGCAGGCTCTTTTGCATACCTGCCACCAAGACGGCGCTCGACAACGGCAACGCCGCGTTCGCCAACATAATACTGGCGGGCAAGCTGCTGGCCGAAACCGGCGCCATATCCACGGAGAGCTTCGAGCAGGCCCTGCGCAAGGTGCTCTCCAAGCGCTACCAGCACCTCATCCCCAAAGAGATGGAGATGCTCAGGCTGGGCATGGAGGCGTAGGTGTTCGGGAGCTCCCTATGCAAAGTTACTAAATTAAAAAAAACAAATTTGTCTAAAACAAGACTAGCGTGTGCGGGGCATTTCATGTAAACTTGAGGAAAAGCCTGATTATTTATTTTGAGCCTTGGACATGCGGCGCGCGCCGCCGGGTTTGGGCGCGGGGCATGAGGGCTGGCGCAAGCCGACGCGGCGCCAATGCAAGTAACGCAAGCCAATGCAAGCTAATTTTGATGGGAGGGTACAAAATGGCAAGTGTCGTTCTGAAAAATGTCTATAAGAAGTACGAGGGCAACGTGGTCGCGGTCAGCGATTTCAACCTTGACATCGAGGACAAGGAGTTCATCATCCTGGTCGGCCCGTCCGGCTGCGGGAAGACGACCACGCTCCGCATGATCGCCGGCCTCGAGGAGATCACCGAGGGCGAGGTCTACATCGCGGACAGGCTCGTCAATGACGTGCAGCCGAAAGACAGGGACATCGCGATGGTGTTCCAGAACTACGCCCTTTATCCGCACATGACGGTGTTCGACAACATGGCGTTCGGCCTGAAGCTCAGGAAGACCCCCAAGGACGAGATCAAGAGGCGCGTCCACGAGGCCGCGAAGATTCTCGACATCGAGCATTTGCTGGACAGGAAGCCGAAAGCCCTTTCAGGCGGCCAGAGGCAGAGGGTTGCGCTCGGAAGGGCCATCGTCCGCGAGCCCAAGGTCTTTCTCATGGACGAGCCGCTGTCGAACCTCGACGCCAAGCTGCGCGTGCAGATGAGGATCGAGATCAGCAAGCTGCACCAGAATTTGCAGACGACGATCATCTACGTCACGCATGACCAGACCGAGGCCCTGACCATGGGCACGAGGATCGTCGTCATGAAGGACGGCTTCATCCAGCAGGTGGACAGCCCGCTCGCGCTGTACGAAAGCCCGCAGAACGTGTTTGTGGCCGGGTTTATCGGCAGCCCGCAGATGAACTTCATCGACGTGAAGGTGGTCGATGAAGGCGGATCCCTCTACCTGGTATTCGACAACAACAAGCTGAGGATGCCGGAAGGCAAGGCCGGCAAGGTCAGGGAAGGCGGCTATGTCGGCAAGGAGGCCGTCTTCGGCATCCGCCCGGAGAGCGTCCACGACGAGGAAGTGTACATAACGCAGATGCCTGAGAGCGTGGTGGACGCCAAGATAGACGTCATCGAAATGCTCGGCTCGGAAACCCTGCTGTACATGCACGTCGGCGACATCGTGCTCAACGCGAGGGTCAACCCGAGGGTCAAGGCGAAAGTCGGCGACACGATAAAGGTCGCCATCGACATGAACAAGGCCCATCTGTTCGACAAGGAAACCGAAAAGGTCGTCAT
>JAISFK010000339.1 GCA_031263625.1 Clostridiales bacterium | reverse complement strand
GCCGGGCCGGCGCTCACGGTTGACCGCGCCAACGCCTTGAAGCTGCCCGCCATCTTAAAGCAGTAGCTTGCCGCGCCCCGCGTGTCGATCAGCTCCTCCAGCTGCCGCTCAAGCCCCGCCAGCGTCATGCCGCCGCCGAGCTCGACGGCCGCGTCCCTGTTGAAATACGTCATCGCGGCGGCGCCTATGCCGCTGGCGTCGCCCAGCGCCGACACCCTGCCCCGCTGCGACACGTTGTACATCAGCCCGTTGACAAAGAGCACGTCGGTCTTTCCGTTCGCCATGACGCCAAAGCCGGTGTCCCCGTAGCTCAGCACGTACTCGGCCGCCTTCCCGGCGTCGGAGCCGCCGGCGCTGCGCGGGTTCTGCGCGGCGTAGTAGTAGTTCAGCCTGTCGGGGTACAGATACCCGGCTGCCGGGGCGGCGTGCGCCGCGCCGCCCGCAACCGCCGCAACGGCGCCAGGCGCGCCGGCCTCGGCGGCTGCGTCGCTCGCTGCGGCCGCAAGGGCAAAACCATGCTCAAGCAGGCGCGCGCTACCCAAAAACCTCTCGGTGGTCGTCACCGCGCCCATGACGACGGATATGAACCGCCCCGACTTGCGAACCGCGTAGCCTGCGAAGCAGAAGCCCGCGTTGAAGGTGTAGCCCGTCTTGAGCCCCCGCACCCCGTCCGTCGCGTACTGCTTGCCGGGCAGGAGCTTGTTCGTCGAATTGATTATGATCTGGTCCGGCTGATCCTCGCGTATGATGCGCTGGCTCTGGCTCGAATACGACTCGTATTCCGGGTAGTCGTTTATGAGCCTGTACGCGATGGTCGCCATCGAGCGGGCCGAGAGCTTCGTGTCCTCGTTTTTGGCCGTCTGCGGCGGGTGGTAGCCGAACAGGTCGGAGTTGTTCAGGCCAGAGCTGTTGACGAACTTGACGTCGGAGAGGCCGAAGCTTTTCGCCTTGCTGTTCATCATGTCAACGAACTGGCCCTCCGTGCCGCCGATGTACTCCGCAAGCGCTATGGCCGCCGCGTTGGACGAGTTCAGGGCCGCCGCGTAGAACAGCTCCCTGACGGTGTAGCTCTTGCCCGTCGGCAGCTGGAACGAGCTGAGCGACGGCTGCCGGGATATCTTGTTGGAATATTCGCTGATCTCCGTCTGGTCGGACCAGCTGATCCTGCGCTCCGCGACGCCCTCGAGCGCCAGATACAGCGTCATGAGCTTTGTCATGCTGGCCGGCACGAGCACGGAGTCGGCGTTGTTTTCGTACAGTATGGCCCCCGTGTCGGCGTCTATGAGGATGAACGCCTTCGCCTCCAGCCTTGGCGGGCTGCCGGACGCGGCCGCGGCTGCGGGGATCGCCGGCGCGGCCAGCGCGACGGCAATGGCCAGCGCGAGGATAAGCGCCAGCGCCCTTCTGGCGCTCGCCTGAGTTATGCTGCCGGCGCCCGCCCGCGTCCTGCCGTTGGCGTTCTCCCGCATCCTGTTACTGACGCCTGCCGCCCATGTCCCGCCGTTGGCGCCCGCCCGCGTCCTGTTGCCAGCGCCCGCCAGCGCCTTTCCGGCGTCCGCCCATGTCCTCCCGCTGACGCCCGCCAGCGCCTTTCCGGCATTCGCCCTCGTTTCGGTTATGGCTTTCGAGCTTTCTGAATTTCGCATATCGCTCCTGCCCGCACAGTATTGTAGCTGTATCACACTATTCGCAATATGGCCATTTTACCATTTTGGCCGCCGCCGCACAATACTTTGCGCGAAAATGCGAAAAAAGCGCCGCCGCGATCGCAATGCGCGATGCGCGGCGGCGCCCTTTCGCCATTCTTTATGCTATCAATGCCAGCTTCAGCCCGCCCGCGCAGGCTCTATCATCTTACCCGCGCAGCCATTATATCGTGCCTGTGCCAGCATTAGCCCGCCCGAACGGCCACTATGCTGCATGCCATATCCCTGTTGCCCTGCCCTATCCTGATGTCATCCGTATATCTCGTTGTACTTTGCCATCATGAGCGTCAGGTCGATGATGTCTATCTTGCCGTCCGGCACATCCCAGCCCGTCACCGGATCCGTCTCCACGCCGCCCAGGTCGCAGCGCTCAAGGAGCGGCGACGCCCAGCCGGTTATGGGATCCGCATACGCGCCCAAGTTCTGCCTGACCGCGTTCAGGTCGAGAATGCTGACCGCCCCGTCCCTGTTCATGTCATACCTGCTCCAGATGGCAAGGCTCGTGGAAGCGGCGATCTGCGTGAAGGACTCCTTGGCCTGTATGGCCGTGTTCCCGCCGTCGAAGCTGTCGTCGAAATATGCGGCGTCGAACAGCCTCAGCAGCAGCGTCAGCGTCCCGCTCTTGTTCTCCTTTGCCGTCAGGCTGATGTTCAGCACGTCGGCCCCCGGCTCGACCGTGAATTGCTTCGCGCCCTCAATCGGCAGCACGTACACATTGTACACGCTGTATCCCGTCGGCGCCGCGGCGCCGGGGAGCACGTCTTTGATGTACGCGACGCCAGCCAGCTCCGGCGCAAGCTCGATCTTATACGCCGAAACGTCGGCGTCCTTGAACGAGACGCTCACGACGAGCGAGCCCACCTGGCTCAGGCCCGTTCCCTTGAACGTGTAGTCCGCGACGGCCAGGCCGCCTATGCGCTCAAGGAGCAGTTCCTTGGACTCAACTGCCGCGAACACGCCGCCAAAGATCTCGCGCTGCTCGTCCGGCCCCTGCGAGCTGACAAGCACGAGCGCGTCTCTCATCTCCAGTATCTTGATGATCAGCTTCTGAATCTGCGTGTCCGCTTCCGTGGCCAGAGGCGCGAGGGCGCCGTCAAGCGATTGCGCCGCGTCGGCCGCGTTGGCCGCGTCGGCCGCTTCTGCCGCGCCGGGAACCGCCGCGCCAGCCACAGCTTCCGCAGCCGCGCCGGCCTCAGTTCCCGCTCCCGCCTCAGCTCCCGCCTCGGCCGCAGCCTCAGACCCCGCAACCGCTGTTTCGGCCGCAACCGCCGCTTCCGCAGCCGCCCCTGCCGCAGCCTCTATCGCCTCGGCAAGCTCGGCCGCCCCAACAGCCGCCGCTTCCGCAACCGCCGCCGCCCCAGCCGCCATCGGCTCGACAATCGCGCCGCCCGCCCCGGACTGAGGCAGCGATTGCGGCAACGACTGCGGCAACGACTGCGGCGACAGCTCCGCCGCCGCTATCGCCTCCGCCACAAAGGCCCACGCGTCTCCCACAGCGTCGGCCAGCGCGCCCCACGACTCCGTCGTGTAGAGCGAGGCGTTCAGCTTGGCGCACTCCATCAGGACGCCGAGCAGATCCTTGTATGCTATGAACTGCGCCTTCGTTTCCAGGCCGTCAATCGCGAGCGCCAGCGCCACCTCGGCCCCGTCCAGCTCATCCTGGACGGCCCACGGGTCGGCCGCAACGAGCTCCGCAGCCTCGACGGCCTCCGCGAGCGCGAGCGCGGACTCGTCTGTGTACATGCCCTTCCGCGCCGCCCCTATATTCGCCAGCATGGACGCGAGCGCCGACTTGTCGCCGGGCGCCGGCCTCACCTTTGCCGCGTCGTAGGCCGCGAGCGCGCCGTCCAGCTTCGCCAGCTCAGCGTCCAGCGACGGCTGCGTGAACGAGCCCAATGCGAGCCGAGCGTTTGCCGCGCCTATGGCCGCCGCGAGGGCCGCGCGCGCCTCGGCCGGGTACTGGCCGAGCTCGGCGCCTTCCGCCGTCGCCTCCAGCAGCGCCTCCGCCTCGGCAATCTTCGCCTCCAGCGCGCCCGCCTCCACAAAGTCGTACACGAGCCTCGGGTCGCCCCAGATCCCCTGGTCGTGGCCGTTGTTCCCGTTAGCGTTCATGACGAGCCTGATGGCCTCGTAGTGCCTCGTCTCGCCCGTCTCCGCATCCACGTAGCGCAGATCCGTGTTGAAGTTGTACGCCGGAACCGTCTTGCCGCTCGACGTCGTGCCGCCCTGCAGCGGCGAGTTCTCCAGCTTCGTCCAGCCCGACGTGACAATCGTGCCCGAGCCGGCCGCGCCGGGGTTCATCGGCGCGTAGTAGGCCGGCGTCAGCGCGCTCGCGTCCTTGTGGCCCCACACCTCGAATATGACGGAGGCCGTCGCGTGGTTGGGCTTCATCTGGTAGTCGATGCCCGCCGCGCCCAGGAACCTGTCGGGCGAGAACTTTGATATGTCGATGTCCACGATCTGCTCCGAATTGCCCGCGATGCCCTTCGCGTAGCTCGTCACGACGGTCGGGTTCGTCGATGTGATCGTCTGCAGCGCCGCGCCGTTCTGGTTCTCGTCGAGGAATATGTTGCTGTAGCCCGAGTAGCTGTACAGCCACTCGCCCCTCGGCAGGTCGCTCACGTACACAAGGTCGATTTTCGTGAAGTTGATGGTGTACACGGTCACGCCAAATTCCGTCGTGACGCTCACCGTCGCCGAGCCCGGCACGCCCGCAGGCTGCGCCACGCTCACCGCCAGCCCGTCCGGATACTCCGCGGACACTGACGGCACGCCCAGCTCCAGCGCCGTCAGGCTGATGTCGTATGTGAATATGTTCGGGTCGAAGCCGTCGAGATCCGCGCCGTTGACCTTGATCATCTCCAGCGCCGCGCTGCCGCCGTAGACGTCCTTGCTCAGCGCCATCGGGTCGCTGCCCGCGAACAGCGGCTTGAGCGTGTACGAGTAGGAGTACGCGGTGCCGGCCGGCAGCATGTACTCCGGCGTCGTGTCGTGCCCCCAGTCGAGCGTGCCGACGCCCTGCTGGTGCAGCAGCAGCCGCAGCACGACGTTGTCCGTCCTCTCCAACTGGTACGGGTACAGCACCTTGCTGTAGTACGTGCTCAGCGCGTTCGGCGTGTAGTGGAGCGCGTTAACCTCGAGCGGCCCCCCCGCGCCGATCGCGAGCAGGCCGTTGCCGGCGTCGTCGCGGAACGCGGCCCAGCGCACGTCCGTCGCGTTGCCCGTCTCCTGCGGCCGCATGTACGGGAAGAACCTGTCCTCCACGGTCGAGCCGTAGACGTCTATGTTGTTGCCCATCTTGCGATCCCAGTACGTCTCGCTCGGGCCCCTGCCGTACCACGTCATGTTCTCGAACTGGGCCGGCAGCTGCATCATCATGCCGACCTCGCCCAGCGTCGTCGTGACGGTCGGCATCAGCGAGGCCGCCACCGTCAGCGCGCCGTCGCCGTACACCGTGTACGTCAGGCCGTAGTTGCTGCCGTTTTTCAGCTTCGCGCTCACGACGATCCGCGTCGCGTGGCTGTTCGCGTCGTTCACCGTCACTGATACGTCCGTCATGCCCTCGCCCTGGTCGCGCCACGCGTCATACGGCGCCCTGGTGTTCAGGTTGAAGACGTTGCCGTTCTCCGAGCTGCCCTGGTCCACCTCCGGGCGGTAGAAGCTGCCCACCGGCGCCTCGGCGATGAGATCCGCGCCGCCCGCCCTGTAGGACTCGATCAGGCCCGTCGTCTTGCTCACGACGACCTCGAACGGCTTGCCGTCCGGCGTCGTGCCGGACACCTTCACGCCCGCGTCCGTCTGCGCGTTCGACACGGCGGCGAGGCTGTCCAGCGCCACGGCCTTCTCCGCGCCCGCGAACGGCAGCGCGAACTGGCCGCTGCCCTGCACGTAGCCCGCCGGGGCGTATGGGCGCGCCTCTTTCAGCGCGTACTCTATGAGCAGTATGTACTCCGCGCCCTGCCTGGGCTGCGCCGGCGCCTCGAACGGCACCGTTATCGTCTTCGTCTGGCCCGGCTCGACGTCCGCGCTTTCGCCGGCCAGCGTCCCCTGCTGGATCGCCGCGCCGTCTTCGAGCAGCTTCCAGTTCAGGTCGTAATACGACGCGTTCCTGAACAGGTTCAAGTTCTTGACCGTCACCTGCCCCTGCGAGAGGTCGCCGGCCGTGAACTTGAGATCCTGGTACTGCTTCTTGACCTCGTATGCCTCCGGCGACCACGTCCTGTCGGGGTATATGAAGCCGTTCTGGCAGAAAGCGCCGTTGCCGGAGCGCAGCTGCCACGAGCCGTCATAGCCCAGGTACAGCTCGTCGGGCGTCACCCCGTCGCTCGCGTCCGCGCCGGGGATCAGCGTGTACGCCGACTGGTCCACGTAGTCCCAGATGAACCCGCCCTGGTGGCGCTCCGTGGCCTCCATGCTCGCTACGTACTTGTCGAGGTTGCCGCCCGCGTTGCCCATCGAGTGCTGGTACTCCATCATGATGTACGGCTTCTGGTTCGTCGCGCCGTTGTATGTGTACGGGTCGGGGTACATCGTGCCGACCATGTCCACGCGCGCGTTGCCGTTCCAGCCCTGGTAGTGGATCAGCTTTTCCGCGTCCAGGGCCTTGATGACGTCGATCATGAAGTTGAAGTTCGCGCCCTCGCCCGCCTCGTTGCCGAGCGAGTATATGAGCACGGCGGGGTGGTTCCTGTCGCGCATGACCATCGCCGTCATGCGGTCCCTCATGGCGTCCGTCAGCCGCGCGTCGTTGCCGGGGAAGTCCCTGTCAACGGCCGTGGCGCCCGGCACGAGGTTTTCGTTGCCGAAGGTCGCGCTGCGCGCGTTGTGCGTCTCCACGTTGACCTCGTCCATGATGTATATGCCGTATTCGTCGGCCAGGTCATACGTGTGCGGATCGGACGGGTAGTGGGACGTGCGCACGGCGTTGATGTTCAGCCGCTTCATCGTCTCGATGTCCTGCACTATGCTGTCGTATGGTATGTGGTGGCCGCCCAGCGGGTGCGACTCGCCCCTGTTCACGCCGTAGAACTCTATCGTCTTGCCGTTTATCTGCATCTTGGACGTGGAATTGGTCGTCCCTGCGTTGTACATGTAGAACTCGCGGAAGCCTACGCGCTTGGCGACGGCCCCCAGCGTCGCGCCGGGCGACTCCTTGAGCTCCAGCGCGAGCGTGTAGAGGTTCGGAACTTCGGCCGACCACAGCTTTGGATTCGCTATGGACGGCGCGAAGCTTATCGTGGCCTCTGCGCCCGCCGCGAGCGCGCGCGGCTCGGACTCGGCGCTCCACACGAGCGCGTCCCCGTCATACAGGTACGCGGCGACGACGGCGCTGCGCGCGGCGGCCGACTCGTTGCGGACGACGGCGTCCACTGCGAGCGTCGAGCTCGAGTAGTCGTGGCCGGCAAACGTCGTGTCAACGCTGTAGTCGTATATCTGCAGCCTCTCGTTGGCCGTGATGTAGACGTCGCGGAATATGCCGCCGTAGTCGATCATGTCCTGGTTTTCCATGAGGCTACCCGTGACCCAGCGGAACACCTGGATCGTGACGGTGTTCGCGCCCGCCTTGACGTATGGCGAGATGTCGTACTCCTTCTGCGTGAACGTGTCCTCGCCGTATCCGACCTGCTCGCCGTTCACCCACACGTAAAAGCCGGACTCGACGCCCATGAGCGACAGGATGTGCTGCTTGCCGAGGTCCGCCGCGTCAATGTCGAACGAGCGCATGTACGTGCCGACGGGGTTGAACGCGGACGGCGCGACGAGCGCGGCCGCGCTGATGCCCGTCCCCTGCGCGGCTATGCCGCTGCCGGACGCCTGCCACGGGTAGTTGCCGTTGCTGTATATCGGGTAGTCGCCGTATACGCCCGCGTACTGCATGGCTATCTGCCACGACGACGGCACGGGTATGTCGCGCCACTCGGCGTCTATGGCCGTCACGCCGTCCATGGCCGGCCGATCCTGCGGCCGCGTCACGAGATTGAACTTCCACGTGCCGTTCAGGTTGATGACGTTCGGCGAGTTGTCCTGCGCGAGCTTGAGCGTGGGGCTCGCCTTCGCCTGCGCCACGCTGTCGAACGGTATCAGCAGCGAGCGCGCGGGCAGCTTGTTAACGGACACCGCCGTCGGCGTCGTCCACTCCGCGCCGCTGAACAGCGGCTGCTCGGACGGGTCGGGGGCCGCCGCGAACGCGGCGCCCGCGCCCGGCGCCAGCAGCGCCGCGGACAGCGCCAGCGCCAGGGCGACCAGCGCCCTCGCCGCGGCTTTCATGCTAAATCCGGATATCTTTGATGCTTTTATTGTCCCTTTCAATTATATCGCATCCCTTCATAAATAATGGGCGCAATCGGAACGTGGCGTTCCGCGCCTCCGACTGCGCCCTGCAGATTCCGCTATCCCATATTGCCAGAGGCCCCGCGGCCGAGCCTGACGGTTTTGCGGTTTTCGCCGCCGTCAGGCTCTGGCCGCTTGGCCTTGCCTGGATGAAAGCTAGATGAGAGAGTTGTACTTCGCCATTATGAGCGTCAGATCCGCAGTGTCAATCACGCCGTCCGGCAGATCTTTGCCCGGCTCCGTCGCCTGGTCGCCGCCGAGGTCGCAGCGCTCGAGGAGCGGCGAGGCCCAGCCCGTGATCGGATCCTTTGTCTGGCCCATGTGCTGCCTGACCGCGTTCAGGTCGAGAATCGAAATCTTCCCGTCCCTGTTCACGTCGAAGCGGCTCCATATGTCGAGGATCGTGCTCGCCAGCGACGGCGACAGCGTCTCCGCGGCCTGCAGCCCCTCGTTGCCGCCCTCGTAGTCGTCGTCGTAGTAGGCGGCGTCCAGCCAGCTCAGCAGCAGCGACATCGTCCTGTACTCGTTCGTCGCGGCCGTCAGCTTCACGTTCAGCAGCGGCTCGCCGTCCGCGACGCTAAAGTGCTTTATGCCTTCCTTGGCATATATGACGATGTTGAACGTCCTGTAGCCCTCGATCCTCGGCGTGCCCTCGGCTACGCTCATGCTGACCAGATCCATCCATTCGTCGTTAACTTGCGGGTCGCCCGCCGGCAGCGCAAAGTCGTGCGCCGAAACGGCGTCCGCCTTGTACGTGAGGCTCAGCGCGAGGGTGCCTATCTGCTGGAGGCCGATGCCCTTAAACTCGAACTCCGCGAAAGCCAGCTCGCCTTCGTTTATTTCTTCCGCGTACATCGTCTTTTTGTCCGACAGGGCGTAAACGCCGCCCGTGATCTCGCGCTGCCCGCCCGGCGCCGCCGATGGCTGGCGCTTGAGCTCGTTCAGCTTCTCTGTCAGCGCGACTATCAGCTCCTGCATGCGCGCGTCCGCGAAGGACAGCAGCGGCTGTAGCTGCTCGCCTTCCGCGTCTTCGCCGTCAATCGGCTCGGACGCCGGCTCGTATGGCTCGCCCTCGGCTATTATGTCCGCGAGGAAGGCCCACGCCTCGGCCACGACGGCTTGCAGCGCGTCCCACGAGGGCTTCGTGTACAGCGTGCCGTCCATCTGCGCGATCTCTATCAGCAGATCGGTCAGCTGCG
>JAISFK010000338.1 GCA_031263625.1 Clostridiales bacterium | reverse complement strand
GCGGCGGAAATTTTGACAAAGTAGGTTGCGGGGCATATAATTGGGTAAAGAAATTAATGAAATTAAGGGACGGTTTGAAAGCAAACTTTCAAACCCATGTTTTGCGCCTGTTTTGCGGCAAAATTTGTATGGCATGTCAATGCGCTGCATCATAACAAGTGCCGCATATAATACGATTAATACGATTGCGAGGATATGGTGGACGTGAGCGTGAACAAAGCATCCGGAAAGAAAAAGCGCGGGCAGCTGGGCGGCGCGGCCAAGGAGGGCCGGGCGGGCGCCCAGGAGCAGGAGCTGGGGGGCGCCCGGCTTGGGGCGCCGAACGGCGGCGAGGGCGGCGACGGCGCCGGGCATGGGCAAGGCTCTGCCGGCGGGCTGCGGGCTGACGGGCTGGGCGGCGCAAGCGGTTCGGCCGCAGGGCTGGACGACGGCGGCCTGCCGTTCGGCGGGCCGGGCGGCGCGGGCCTTGGGGCTGCGGGAAGCGACGGGGACGGGCCGGACGGCGCGCCCGCGCCGGCACCCAAGCCAGCGCCCGCGCGGCTGATAACCGCCGGGGATCTGGGCTTCACCGCCGACGAGGCGGGCATCGCGCGCACGTCCTACAGCGGCGTCGTGAGCCTGTCCGGCGGGGCCAGCGGCTTTGCCGGGCTCGACGGCATAGGCGACGAGGCGGCGCTGGCCGCAGCCGCATCCGCGGCCGCTGGCGCCGGCAGCTTCGGCGCAGGCGGCGACGGCTTCGGCGGCCAAGGCTGGCAGGCCGGCGCGGGCGCCGCGGGCGGCTCGCAGACCGCCGGCTATCAGGCCGCCGGCCAAGCCAGCGCGCCCGGTGCGCCCGCCGCAGCCCAGGACGCGCCCGCCGGCGGGGGCTTCCGAGGCTGGCTCTCGCGCAACAAGTTCGTGCTGCTGTCGTATTTCAGCGTTTTCGCCATAGTGCTGGCGGTGTACATAGTGAACGGCATCTACCCGTTCGGCGAGAAGACGATCGTCAAGTCCGACATGGCGCACTCATACGTGCCGACGATGATCGAGCTCCGCCGCATACTGTTCGAGGGCCACTCGCTCTACTATTCCTGGAACGGCGGCCTCGGCCTGAACTTCATACACAACCTGTCGCAGATGGCCGTGAGCCCGTTCGTCGCGCTCACGTTCCTGTTCCCCGTCAAGGACGTGACGGAGGGCATCGCGCTGCTGCTGCTGCTCAAAATCCCGTTCGCGGCCGTCACGCTCAACCTGTACGTGAGAAACAGGTTCAAGCTCAAGGACGTCGCCGTCGTGCTCATATCCATCGTGTACGCGCTCAGCGCCTACGTCACCGCCAACCACTTCAACACGATGTGGTTCGAGGGCGTGATCCTGTTGCCGCTGATCGCGATGGGCATAGAGCGGCTCGTGAAGGATCGCAAGAGCCTCATGTACATGCTCGCGCTCAGCGCCGCGATATTCACGAACTACCTCATAGGCTTTTACCTGTGCGGCTTCTCGCTGCTGTATTTCATCGCCAACCTGTTTTTCCGGAAGCAGTGGGGCGACAAAAAGGAGCTGCGGCGCTCGTTGCTGCTGTTCCTGACGCGGTCGCTGCTCGCGGCCGGCCTCGTGGGCTTCTTCATCATTCCGATCGCGCTGACCTTGCAGGGCACGGGCTACATCAGCACGTCGTTCCCGACGGGCCTCAAGATCAACTTCCCGGTGCTCAAGCTCATATCCTCGCACTTCTGGGGCATGTACCCGTCCATACTGACGTTTTCCAGCGTGTCCGGGCCGAACATCTACTGCGGGATGCTGACAATCGTGCTGCTGCCGCTGTTCTATTTCAACAGGAACATAAAGGTCAAGGAGAAGCTGCTGTTCTCCGGCCTGTGCCTGTTCATCATCGCGGGCTTCATCGTCAACCTCGTGGACTTCGTGTACAACGGCTTCCGCTTCACGTCGATGTTCCCGCACAGGTTTTCGTTCATCTACTCGTTCCTGCTGATCGTGATGGCGGTCAGGGCGTTCCTGAATCTCGACAAAAAGCGGCTGTACGTGCTGTTCTTCTCGGCGCCGGCGTTCGCGGCCCTCGTCGTGGCCAACTTTCGGCTGTATCCGCAGAGGCTGAACCCCGACAAGGTCGCCGGGGTGGACTACACGCCGATCCTGGAGATCATGCCGGGCGTCCAGAAGCCGGGCGCCATCGCGCCGGACGTGCTCATCGTCAACATAGCGCTGATCGCCGTGTTCTCCGCGCTCGTGTTCGTCTACGCGAAGTTCAGGGACAGAAGGCCGATGCTCGCCAGGGCGCTGGCGATCTCCATGGCCGTCGTGACGGTCGCGGAGATATCGACGAGCGCGACGCGCAACATGGGCGTCATGGACGAGCTGGAGCGCGACGTGTACATGCAGTACTACGACGCCATGCAGGACGTGTCGAAGCTGCTCGCCGACGAGAGCGCGTTCTACCGCGCCACGTTCAAGCACAACCTGAGCCTGAGCGACGCGAGGCTGTACAACTACAAGGACCTGTCCACGTTCTCCGCGCTGCAGTCCAGCGTGACGGAGCTGGGCAGCAGGGTTGGCCTGACCTCGACGCTGAACAGCATGCTGGCCATGAACCCGACGCCGCTCGTCAGCTCCGTCCTCTCCGTCAAGTACCTGATGGACAAGGCGAAGCCGCTGCCCAAGTCCTTCACGATATACGACTACAGGGAGGACATGAGCAAGATATACGACAAAAGCGACGACCGCAGCTCCGTCTACGTGCATGAGAACCCGTTCGTGCTGCCCGTCGGCTTCCTCGTGAACAGCGAGGTGTGGAACTGGAACATCGAAGCGTCCGAGAACGTCTACGAGGTGCAGAACGACTTTGCCAGAAAGGCGGCGGGCATAGACGGCACGGTCATGGTGCCGATATATCTCGACAGGGAGCCGGAGTACGAGTACCTGGATCTGACGCCCGTCGAGGAGGAGTTCCAGAAGTACACGGTTGATATAACGGAGGATCCCGCCACGGGGCACATCCCCACCATCACGCTGCACTTCACGGCCGACAAGGAAGGCTACATGAACATCCACATCCGCACGAGCAGCTCGACGAGCGGCAGGGTGTATGTGACCCGCAGCGGCAGCACCGAGGAGGAATACATCCTGAACCAGACGACCGGCAACCTGCAGGGCGTGCTGGACGCGGGCATGGTGTACGTGGGCGACGAGATAAGGGTCGTCATGAACATGGACAGGAAGCGCCTCGACACGGACGACCTGGACGCGTTCGTGCCGTTCTCGCAGTTTGACCTGAACGCGGCCATCATGGACCAGCCCGTGTTCGAGGAAGTGATCGAGAGGTTCAGGCAGAGCCCGCTGAACGTCACGTATTATGACGACACGACGATCCGCGGCACGATCAGCGCGGACAGGGACGGGATGCTGTTCACGTCCGTGGCGAGCGACGGCGGCTGGACGATTGTCGTGGACGGCAAGGAGCGCGAGGGCGTGAAGATCGGCACGGCGCTCGTCGGCGTCCGGCTGGAGGCGGGCGAGCACGAGGTGGAGCTCAAGTACGGGCTGAACGGGATGTGGCCGGGCCTGCTCGTGAGCTTTGCGTGCGTCGCGCTCGTCCTGCTGCTGTTCCTGCTGCCGTACCTGCGGCGGCGCGGGGCGGCGGGCGCGG
>JAISFK010000300.1 GCA_031263625.1 Clostridiales bacterium | reverse complement strand
GAGTATGTTAAAAAAGAGCAAAACGTTGTTGTTGAGCACCCATGCAACGGCCGACGCGATATTCTCAGCCATTCCCGCCGATCCCGCCAATCTCCGCTAATCCTGCTGATTCTGCCAATACCTGCTAATCCCGCTGATTCTGCCAATCCCTGCTAATCCCTGCTAATCCTGCTGATTCTGCCGATCCCGCTAATCCCTGCTAATCCCGCTGATTCTGCCAATACCTGCTAATCCCGCTTTAATGCGGATTATACTCGTGTTCGATTGGAAATACCGACCGCATTTGCGGTCGAACAGAGGAACCGAGTATTACTGACTCGCGTTTATGGTAAATTCATATGCTCGTCAGTATAATATTATGCCGCCGTTCCTCTATTCATAGATTATACATAAAATGGCCATGCCTGGCAAGAACGCCCGATCGAATTTAGCGCCAGCGCGGCCCGCGCCGTTACAGCGCGCCGTTACAGCGCGCCGTTACAGCGCGCCGTTACAGTTCACGCCACAGCCCGACCAATCGCGGGCTATGGCACAAAAGTGCTTAGATGCCGCTGAAATCCAAAAGCGCGTCATTTGAGGGCTTGTCCCAGAATCCAAAAATCAAAGGCTAGATTCCGGGACAAGTCCGGAATGACGGGGAACCGAATCGGTCGCATCTGTATGCTGGCCGGCGCACCTTTGAACTGTAACCCCGCGCCAGCCGCCTGCGCGAATTTGGCGGCCGTGATACGCCGTGATACGCCGCGATATGGCGCGCACCTCTCGCGAATTTGTGTTGTCTTTTGGCCCGGCTTATTATATGCTGTCTTTGGCAAATACATTTTGGGAGGCTCGATATGGCATTTACCGCGAAATGGATAAGGAGCGGCATCGACACGGGGGGCGCCTGCCCGGCCTTTGCCAAGGCGTTCCGCGCGGGCGGGAAGCTCGCGAAGGCCACTTTGCTCATCACCGCCACGGGCGCATACGAGGCGGCGATCAACGGGCGGCGGGTCGGGGACTACGTGCTCGCGCCCGGCTGGACGGTGTATTCAAAGCGGCTGCAGTACCAGAGCTACGACGTGACGGGGCTGCTGGGCGAGCAGAACGAGCTCGAGGTCACGGTGGGCGACCTGTGGTACAGGTTCCCGTCGTCCGAGTGGCAGAAAAACGGCAAGGACGGCGGCTGGCCGGCGCCCGCCCCGGCTGGCGTCTACGCGCGGATCGAGCTGCGCTACGCGGACGGATCGCGGGAGGCGATCGTCTCCGGCGCCAGCTGGGTTTCCCGCGAGTCGCCCGTGCGTTCCAGCCAGCTGTACGACGGCGAGGTGTACGACGCCACGTTTGCAGGCGGCGCCGAGGCCGCCGCGGTCGAGTTTGATCCGCCGGGATTCGCGCTCGTCCGGCAGCAGGGCGAGATCATCAAGGAGCACGAGCGCCTGAGCCCGGCCGCGATATTTCGCACGCCGGCGGGCGAGACGGTCGTGGACTTCGGCCAGAACCTGACGGGCTACACGGAATTTGCCGTCAGCGCGAAGGCGGGGGACAGGATCTCCGTGTCGCACGCCGAGATCCTGGACAGGGACGGCAATTTCTACACGGAGAACTACAGGGCCGCGAAGGCGAGGATCGAGTACACCTGCAAGGACGGGCGCCAGACGTACAAGCCCAAGCTCACGTTCTTCGGCTTCCGGTACATAAGGCTGGACGAGTTTCCGGGCGAGCCCAGCCCCGACTGCTTCACCGCGATCGCGGTCCACTCGGACATAAGGCGCACGGGCTTCCTGTCCTGCTCCGAGCCCATGCTGAACCGGCTGTTCAGCAACATCGTCTGGGGGCAGAAGGGCAACTTTCTGGACGTGCCGACCGACTGCCCGCAGCGCGACGAGCGGCTGGGGTGGACGGGCGACGCGCAGGCGTTCGCGAAGGCGGCGAGCTACAATTTCGACGTCGAGAGGTTCTTCGCGAAATGGCTGCAGGATCTGGCGATCGACCAGCGGCTGGCCGGATTCGTGCCGCATGTCGTGCCGAACGTGCTGCAAAAGGCCTCCCTCCCGAACGCACTGGAAAAGGGCGGCGCGTCTAGCGCCGCGTGGGGCGACGCCGCCGTGATCTGCCCGTGGCAGATGTACCTCGCCTATGGCGGCCGGGAGCTCCTCTCGCGCCAGTACCCCAGCATGCGCAGATGGGTGGACTACGTCGGATCGATAACGAAAAAGGAGAGCCTGTGGACGGGAGGCGAGCATTTCGGCGACTGGCTGGGCCTCGACTCGCCGCCCGGCAGCTACAAGGGCGCGTCGCGCGAGGACTTCATCGCCTCCGCGTACTACGCGCACTCGACGGCCCTGCTCATAAAGGCGGGCCGCGCGCTCGGCAAGGACGTGTCGAAGTACGAGTCTCTGCTCGGGCGCATCGCGCGCGCCTTCCAGAAGGAGTTCCCGGAGTACCTGACGCAGACCGAGCACGTCCTGGCCATCCACTTCGGGCTCGCCCCCGACCCGCAGAAGGCGGCGGACGACCTCGCGGCCATGATCGAGCGCGACGGCTCGCAGCTGAGGACGGGCTTCGCGGGCACGCCGTACATACTGCACGCGCTCAGCCGCTACGGGCACTCGCGGCTCGCCTACACGCTGCTGCTGAGGAAGGAGTATCCCGGATGGCTGTACCCCGTTTCAAAGGGCGCGACGACGATATGGGAGCACTGGGACGGGATCATGCCCGACGGGGGCCTCTGGAGCCGCGACATGAACTCGTTCAACCACTACGCGTATGGCTGCGTGGCCGACTGGGTCTACGAGGTGGCCGCGGGCATAACGCCTGTCGAGGAGGCGCCCGGCTTCGCGAAGCTGCGCGTCGAGCCGCACCCGGACGAGCGGCTGGGCTGGCTTGAGGCCGTCGTGGAGACGCGGCATGGCAGGGCGCGCAGCAGGTGGGAGCATGTCGAGGGCCGCGTGCGCTACGAGATCGACGTGCCGTCGCCGGCGGTGATCTCCATCGGCGGCGCCGAGCGCGCCGTGCCGCCGGGCAGCTACGTGTTTTAGGATGAAAAATAGAGGCGCGAGCAAGATGGCGAATAAAAAAGCGAATAAGAGCGCTGGCAAAAGCGTGAGCAGCGAAGAAAGGGGCGGAGGCCAAAAATGGGAAAGATAACAGGAATAGCGCACGCGGCGGTCACGGTGCGGGACATGGAGAAGTCGCTGGACTTTTACGTCGGGGCGCTGGGCTTCACGAAAGCGTTCGAGCTGCCGAACCCGAAGACGGGCGAGCCGTGGATTGTCTATCTCCACGCCTGCGGCGGGCAGTTCGTCGAGCTGTTTTACAACGGCGAGATTGAAAATCCGTGGAACGGCAGGCAGATAGGCTTCAGCCACCTGTGCTTCGCGGTGGACGACATCCGCGCCATGGCAGAGCGGATCAAGGGCGCGGGCCAGGCGCTGGACTCCGAGCCGACGCAGGGCAGCGACTCCAACTGGCAGTGCTGGGTGACGGACCCGAACGGCATACGCATAGAGCTGATGCAGATCAGCCCGGAATCCCCGCAGGCGAAGTTCTCGTAGGCGGCGCCGGCGCCGCAGCACCGCGTCCAGCGCACGGGAGGCGCGGCTGGCAATGACAGGCGGCGGCGCGCAGAGGCGGCGGGCGGCGTGGCAGAGGCTGCTGGAATCCAAAAAAATGTCATTTGAGGGCTCGTCCCAGGATCCAAAAAATTAAAGGCTGGATTCAGGGACAAGCCCGGAATGGCAATGAACACTCG
>JAISFK010000293.1 GCA_031263625.1 Clostridiales bacterium | reverse complement strand
AGCCGACGATGCGCGCCGGGCGCATATCTGGCCTCGGCGGGACCCCCGACCCGCCGTAATAGCCGCCATATGCGAACTGCCCCGATATCTTGCATCGGGGCGCTTCATTTGCGCGTTTGTCTTTTGTATTAATCGTGTATTAATCGCTCGCTGTTTTTTACCACCTGAGCATCGCATTATAACATGATTTTATACTTTGCAAACTTTTTATGCTATTTTTATGAGCTTTTGTGGTGACAGGCGGGCCCGCTCAGTGGTATAAATAATGCATGGCGGATATGGCGGATATGGCAGATATGGAATGCGGGGGAGGCATAAGGATCGGCTCGCTCGAGCTGGAGAGCCGCGTCATGCTGGCGCCGATGGCCGGCGTGACCGACGGCGCGTTCCGGCGCGTGTGCAGGGAGCTGGGCTTTCGCGGCGCGGTGTTCACGGAGATGGCCAGCGTGAACGGCCTGTGGCACGGCGACCGCAAGAGCGCCGAGCTCACGGAGATCTCCATGCAGGAGCGCCCCGCGGCCGTGCAACTGTTCGGCGCGGATCCCGGCATGGCCGCGCGTATCGCCGACAGGCTGAACGGCGCCGAGGGCGTCGGCTTCATAGACATCAACATGGGCTGCCCCATGCCCAAGATAACCAAAAGCGGCGCGGGCGCGGCGCTCATGCTGAACCCGGACTTGGCGCGCAGGCTCGTGCGAGCCGTCGCCGGGGCGTCGCGATACCCCGTGACGGCCAAGATCCGGAAGGGCTGGGACGCTGCCGGCGCGAACGCCGCCGAATTTGCGAAAGCGCTCGAGGACGCGGGCGCGTCCATGATCACGGTCCACGGCAGGACGCGCGAGCAGCTGTACAGCGGGAAGGCAGACTGGGGGGCCATCGCGGAGGTCAAGGCCGCGGTGTCGATCCCCGTGGTCGGCAACGGCGACGTCTATTGCGCGGGCGACGCGCTGCGCATGCTGTCGGCGACGCGCTGCGACGGCGTGATGGTGGGCAGGGGCGCCCAGGGCAACCCGTGGCTGTTGCGCCAAATCTCCGACGCCATGGCGCTCGCGGCGGGCGAGCGCCATGGCGAGCGCAACCGCGCCGCGGCGGGCGGCGCGGCGGGAGATGGCGGCAGAGCGGGCACGGGCGGCACCGTTGCGCCGGGCGGCATGGCCGCGACCGCCGGCGGCCCGTTTTGCCATGCGCCGGCCGGCGGCACCGTTACGCCCGGCGGCCTGTCGCAAAGCGTCCTGTCGCAAGCCGGCTTGGCGCCCGGCGCCAGCCCCGCCGCGCCAAGCCTCGCGGAAAAAAAGGCCGCGATGCGCAGGCACATGATCCTCGCCATCGAGCTTAAAGGCGAGCGCGCCGGGGTCCTTGAAATGCGCAAGCACCTGGCGTGGTATGTGCGGGGCATGAGAAACGCCGCCGCGATAAAAAACAGGATATTCGCGCTGTCGGACGCGGAGTCCATACTGGCCTGCATCGACGGCCTGTAGCCGGCCGCTGGCCGTTGGGCAAGCCCGCAAAAACAACGGCTGCGCCCGCCAATCATGCGCTCGGCCAATCGGGCAGCCGGCCGATCGGGCGATCGGGCGATTGACACATACTTGACAGCACGGGCGATTGACGGCACGGGCGATTTGGCGTATAGTCAATATAGTTGGCTTGGCCTGCGAGGAGGGTATGGAAATGGCAATTTTTTCGGTAAAGCTCCAGGAGATCGTCGAGCGCTTCAACCTGATCCCCATCAGCGAGTGCGACCGGATAGACGGGATCCTGATAAAGACGTCCGACATAAACCGGCCCGGCCTCCAGCTGGCGGGGTTTTTGGAATACTTCGGCAGCGACCGCATGCAGATCATGGGCATGGCCGAGATCGCGTATCTGGGGCAGCTGGGCGAGGGCGAGCGGCAGGCGCGCCTGGACAAGTTCTTCCAGCAGCGCTTCCCGTGCCTCGTCGTCGCGCGCCAGCTGGAGATCTTCCCGGAGATTATAGAGGTGTCCAAAAAATACCGCATCCCCATCCTCCAGACCGTTGACGTCACGTCCGCGTTCATGTCCGGCGTCATACGCTTCCTGAACGTGAAGCTCGCGCCGCGCATATCGAAGCACGGCGTCCTCGTCGAGGTGTACGGCGAGGGCATACTGATACAGGGCGAGAGCGGCGTCGGCAAGAGCGAGACGGCGCTTGAGATCGTCAAGAGGGGGCACCGGCTCATCGCGGACGACCTGGTCGAGATCCGCAGGGTGTCGGACACGACGCTGCTGGGCTCGGCGCCCGACAGCATACGGCATTTCATCGAGATTCGGGGCATCGGGCTTTTGGACGTGAAGAACCTGTACGGCGTCGGCTCCGTCAAGATACAGGAAAACGTCAACCTCGTGATCAACCTAGAGCTGTGGGACAAGGCCAAGAACTACGAGCGCGTCGGCATAAACGAGGAGTACACGAGCATACTCGGCATAAACGTGCCGTCGCACACGATCCCCGTCAGGCCGGGGAGGAACCTCGCCATCATCGTCGAGGTCGCGGCCATGAACTACAGGCAGAAAAAGATGGGGTACAACGCCGCGCAGGCGCTGATCGGCAGGACGATAGGGCTTGAGATGGACGACGGCGAGGAGGAGGACGACGACCAGGGCTGACGCCGGGCACGACGCCGTAGCCGGCGCATGAACGCGGCGGATCGCCATTGCCGTTGGCTGCGATGGCTGACGCCGGGCCATACGCAGGCTGGCGTGGATTGAAGCGACCAGTTTGTGGAGTTGCCAGCGGATTTGAAACACGCCAGCGCGCCGCCGACAAGCGCGCCTGGCGCGGCCGTTGCCCGCGAAGGCGGCGCGGATTGCGACATGGCAGGACATGACAGACATAAGGAAACGTTTGCACAGACATGTATGACAAAGACTCTTTGCTTGAAGAAATAAGGGGGCTGAAGCTGTCGGGCGGCTGCCAGGCGGACGCCGAGATGGCGGACGTCACGTCCATCAGGGCGGGCGGGCGCGCGGACGCGCTCGTCTTCCCGGAGAACATATCGGAGATCGTCAAGGTGGCCGTGCTCTGCAAAAGGAAGCGCTTCCCGCTGCTGATCCTGGGCAACGGGACGAACGTCCTGGCCAGGGACGGGGGCGTGCGCGGCGCGGTCATGAAGCTCGGCGGGCGCCTGAACGAGATCCGGCGCGAGGGCGACAAGATCGCCGCCGGCGCGGGCGCGTCGCTGGCAGACGTCGCGCTGTTCGCGGCGGGGCAGGGCCTTTCCGGCCTCGAATTCGCGCGGGGCATACCGGGCAGCGTCGGCGGCGCGGTATGCATGAACGCGGGCGCGTATGGCTCCGAGATGAAGGACGTCGTGTACCGCACCGTGTACCTCGACGCGAACGGCAGCGTGTGCCTGATAGACAACATCGGGCACTGCTTTGAATACAGGCGCAGCTGGTTCCAGGGGCAAAAGTGCATAATCCTCGAAACGGAGTTTTTGCTGGCGCGCGGCGATCCGGGCGCGATTCGGGAAAAGATGGGCGAGCTGGGCAGGCGGCGCGCCGAGAGCCAGCCGCTGGACGTCCCCAGCGCGGGCAGCGTGTTCCGGCGCCCGGCCGGCGGCCACGCGGCGCGGATGATAGAGGACTGCGGGCTCAAAGGCTGCAGCGTGGGCGGGGCGAAGGTGTCCGAGAAGCACGCGGGCTTCATCGTCAACACGGGCGGCGCCACGGCCGACGACGTCGTGCGGCTGATATCGCGCATAAAGAAAAACGTGAGGCGCAAATTCGGCGTGTCGCTGCAGACGGAGATAAAAATCGTCGGCGAGCGCGGGTAGCGGCGGGGCCGGGGATGGCTCTCGCCGGGGCTGGGGATGGCTCTCGGCAGGGCCGGGAATGGCCCTCGCCGGCGGGGCGGCTTTCGCCGGGGCTGGAAATGGACAGCGCCGGGGATGGGGATGGCCATCGCCGGCGGGGTGGCTTTCGCGACCGGATGGGGCCGGCTCCCCGGCGCGGCAACGGCGCGGCGGCGCGGCAGTGCAACGGCTGTTGCCGACTTTGCCCTCGCCGGCGGGGGCGGCTTTCGCGGCCGGGCGGGGCTGGCTCCCCGGCATGGCGGGGCCGCGCGGCGGCGCGGCCGGACAGCGCAGGCGGCGGGCCGCGCGCCCGCGGGGCGGTTGCCGCGGCCGCTGCATTTGCGGTTGCTGGCGGCCAAAATAGGGTATAATTCTCATGTATGCCCGTGTTCGATTGGAAATTCCGACCGCAATTTGCGGCCGGACAGAGGAAACGAGCATTGCTGACTCGCGTTTATGGTAAATTCAAATGCCCGTCAGTATAGTATAGCGCATCGGGGCTTTGTGCCAAAACTTGAAAAGGAATGGCCATAAACGAGATGATAGTCTATGTGATCACCGGCATGTCGGGCGCGGGCAAGAGCATGGTCGCGAAGCAATTCGAGGACATGGGCTTTTTTTGCGTGGACAACCTGCCGCCGTCGCTCATACCCAAGTTCGTCGAGATATGCCAGCAGAGCAACGGGAAGATGGAGAACATCGCGCTGGTGACGGACATCAGGGGCGGCGAGCTGCTCAACGAGCTCATGCCGAGCCTTGACGCGGTGAAGAATATGGGCATATCATACGAGATCCTGTTTCTGGAGGCATCCGACGGCGCCCTCGTCAAGCGCTTCAAGGAGTCGCGCAGAACGCACCCGCTCGCGCCGCTGGGCAGGATAACGGCCGGGATCAGCGAGGAGCGCGGCAAGCTCGAAAGCATCAAGAGCCACGCGACGCACATCATCGACACGTCGAACTTCAAGACCAGCAGGCTGCGCGAGGAGATATCCAAGCTGGTGGGCGACGCGGCCAGCTTTCCCGGCATCGTGGTGAACGTCCTGACGTTCGGCTTCAAGTACGGGCTGCCCGTGGACAGCGACCTCGTGTTCGACGTGCGCTTCACGCCAAACCCGTTTTACGTGCCAGAGCTGAAAAGGCTGACGGGCAGGAGCTCGCTCGTGTCCGACTACGTGTTCGGCTTCGAGGAGACCAGGGCCTTCATGCAGAAGCTGGGCGACATGATCGAGTTCCTGATCCCGCACTACAAGCGGGAGGGGAAATCGCAGCTGGAGATAGGGATCGGCTGCACCGGCGGGAAGCACAGGTCCGTCGCCATCGGCATAGAGCTGAAGGCGAAGCTGGACGCGCTGGGGCACCGCGTGACAATAGAGCACCGCGACATAGACCGCGACGCGGAGCGGGAATCAAACGGCGACGCGGCGCGGGAATCAAACGGCGATAAGGAAGTGGTATAGCTGTCGTTTTCGTCCATAATAAAAGAGGAGCTGTGCCGGGTCGGCGCGGAGCGGGAGTGCTGCGCGCGCGCGGAGCTCGCCGCCGCGCTCGCCATGAGCGCGCTGCCGTCGGGCATAGCGACGGAGAACGCGGCGTTCGCGCGCAAGGTGTTCGGCGCGGCGCGGCGCCTGTGCCATGCGTCGCCTGAGATCGTCATCCAGAGGAACAGGCGCCTCAAGAAAAACGCGACGTACATGGTGAAGCTGGACGTGGCCGGGCTGATGCGCGAGCTTGGCGTGGGCATGGGCATGGGCGAGGCGGCAGGCGCGACTGTGGCCGTGCCCGTGGACGTGGCCGCGGCTGAAACAGGCGCGGAGGGCGGCACGGGCGGAGCCTTTGGCGCCGACGCCGGCGACGGCGCTGGCATAGCGTCGGGCGCGGTCGGCGACGGGGCTGTCGAAAATAGCGCTCGCGCCGGCGACGGGGCGGCCGAATGCGGCGCTCGCGCAGACGCTGGCGACGGCGCGCCGCAGGGCGCCCCCGGAGCCGCCAGGCCGGACGCGCACCTGCTGAAGCGGCTCTCAAAGAAAAAGTGCTGCAAAAAAGCCGCGCTGCGCGGCGCGTTTCTCGCGGGAGGCTCCATATCCGACCCGGAAAAGCTGTACCACCTTGAGATATTCTGCAAGAAGCCGGACATGGCGGCGTTCCTCGCCGAAGCCATGTCGGCCTTTGGCCTGGCGGCCAAGATCATCGACCGGAGCGAGTACCACATTGTCTATCTGAAGGAGAGCGACTCAATCGTCAATTTCCTCAATGTCACGGGCGCCCACAGGGCCCTCATGTCGCTGGAGAACATCCGCATAGTCAAGGACATGCGGAACAGCGTGAACAGGATCGTCAACTGCGAGACGGCAAACCTGGAAAAGACCGTCGCCGCGTCGGTCAGGCAGGTGGACAGCATACTGTGCATCAGGGAAAACGCCGGGTTCGACGAGCTGCCGGACGGGCTGAGGGAGATCGCGGAGCTGCGCATGGCGAACCGCGAGAGCGGCCTCGAGGAGCTGGGGCAGTGCCTGAGCCCGCCGCTCGGAAAGTCCGGCGTGAACCACAGGCTCAGGAAGCTGGACAGCATCGCGCGCGAGCTGAGGGCGGGGCGCGGGCGCGGCGGGGCGGCCGGCGCGAACAGCGGCCGCGACAGTTAGCGGCAGCAACGGCAACTGGCGAGGCGGCGGTAGCGGGGCGGCGGCAGGCGGCAGTAGCGGGGCGGCAGCTGGCGTCAGCGGCATTGGCGATAGCTGGCAGCAACTGGCGGCGGCTGGCGGCGGCGCGCAAGACTAATCGGAGGCGGGATGGCATGAATATAATAGTTTCTGAATCGTTCGAGAAGATGAGCGACGCGGCGGCCATGGCGGTTTCCGCGCACATTATGACAAAGCCGGACTGCTCGCTGGGCCTGTCGGCGGATCAGCCCCTGCTGGAGGCGTATGCGCGCATAGTGCGCATACACAGGGAGGGCCTGCTGGACTTCAAGTGGATAAGGGCGTTCGCGGCCGCCGAGCGGGCCGGCATGGGCAAGGACAGCCCAGGCGGCTGCCGGGCCGCGCTGTGGGAGCACTTCCTGTCGAAAATAAATATTGACGAAAAAAACATATTTTCGCCGGACGGGGCTGCCGATAATATAGATAGGGAATGTCTGCTCTATACGGAGAGGCTCGAAGCCGAGGGCGGGATCGACCTCATGCTCCTGAGCCTGGGCGAGAACGGGCGCGTCGCGTTCATCGAGCCGGGCGAGTGCTTTGAGCCGGCCACGCACGTGTCGGCCCCGCAGCGCTCAGGGATCGCGGGGCGCATGGTGCTCGCCGCGGATTCGGGGACGCTGCTGCCCCCGGCGCGCGGCGCGGCGCTCACGATAGGGGTGGGCGCGATAATGAAGGCGCGGCGGGTGATTCTCGTGGCCGCCGGGGAGCGCGTCGCGGACGCCGTGAACGCGCTGGCCTACGGCAAGCCCGCGCCCGGCTTTCCCGCGTCGATTTTGCAGTTTCACGGCGACGTGACGGTGATCACGGACAGGGAGGCGGGCAGCTCGCTGTAGCGCCGCAGTATATGTGTTGCAGGCAGGGCGAATACGTTTACGGGGTGATAGTATGGATATTGCAACAATCGGCGGCTTGATAGTGGGCATTTTGGCAATAGTTATCTCCATCGCGCTGGACAAGGGCTTCCTCGGCGTGCTCGACTACATCAACATGCCGTCCGTCTTCATAACGATCGGCGGCGGCCTGGCCGCGTCGCTGATGAGCTACAAGCTCAGCGACTTTATCAGGCTCATGAAGATAAGCTCGAACATATTCTCCGCGAAGGAGGAGTCCAAGGAGGACACCATCAGGATGCTCGTGGACCTGTCGAACAAAGCCCGCCGGGAGGGCCTGCTGGCGCTGGAGGCCGAGCAGGACAAGATAGGCGACGACTTTGTGAGGCAGAGCCTCCAGCTCGTCGTGGACGGCGTGGAGCCCGACACGATCCGCGAGTCGATGGAGCTGGAGCTGTCAAACCTGGAGAGCCGGCACTCCGTGGGCCGCGCGATATTCAAGACCATGGCGGCGCAGTTCCCCGCGTGGGGCATGATCGGGACGCTGATAGGGCTCATCAACCTGCTCGGTGCGCTGGACGACCCCTCGGCCGTCGGCCCCGCCATGTCCGTCGCCCTGATCACGACATTCTACGGCAGCGTGCTCGCGAACTTCGTCTGCAACCCGATCGCGGACAAGCTCGGCATGAAGAGCAAAAACGAGATACAGCTGAAAGAGATGATCATAGAGGGCATACTCTCCATTCAGGCCGGCGAGAACCCCCGGATCATGGAGCACAAGCTGAAGACGTTCCTGTCGCCGGAGCAGAAGGCCAGATACGACGAGATGGCCGGCGTGGGCGCAGGCGCGGGCGCCGAGAGGGGCGG
>JAISFK010000281.1 GCA_031263625.1 Clostridiales bacterium | reverse complement strand
GCGGCGCCCGATTCCGCGGGCAGCCAGTTCTTCATCTGCCACAGGGCCGCGCCGCATCTGGACGGCAACTACGCGGCTTTCGGCAAAGTCGTGGAGGGCATGGGCATAGTTGACGAAATCGCGGCCGCCAAGACGGATCGCGGGGATCGCCCGCTGCAGCCCCCGGTAATAGCGGCCGTGGCCGCATGCCAGTAGCGGCGCTCGCGCCGATGGGGATGCGGCAACGCGCCGGGGCAGGTTGCGGGTAAATTGTAGTCTGCCCGCGCTTCGGCAGCGCCCCGTGCGCTCCGGCCGCCCAAGCCCGGCGGAGCGGCGAGCGCGCGGGACTACGCCTGGCGCTGTCGGTCGCCGGCTCTCGGGCCGCCTATGCCGAGCGCGCGGATGATGTCGCGATAGTCGTTCCGGACGTTTCTCTCCATCGCGGCCGCATATATTTTGGAGCCGGGCCTGCACCGCGCCGCGTCGCGCTTCTTGCTCCTGCGGACGGCCCCTATGAGGCTTGCGCCCCGCAATTCGTACACATATTCGCCGCTTGGGGTTTCGCCGCCCGAATAGTCCCACGCGACGAATTTCATTTTGTCCGCCGGCATGAGGCCAAGGCTCTCCGCGAGCGCGCCCGTCGCGTTGAAGGCCCTTATGCGGGGGATGTCCAGTCTGGCCGGATACAGCACGCAGTCGGAGTGCCGCAGGCAATTTTGGGCCAGCGGGCCGAGTATGGAGCCGCCCGCCAGGACGATGCACACTTGGGCGCCGGCCGCCAGCTCCGCCAAAAAATACCGCAGAAATCCGCCGTCGCCGCCGAGCAGCCTGGCCTGAATGTCGGCGGCCGATCCCGCGTCGCCCTGCTCCAGAAGGCTCATGCCCTCCGGGCAGCCGGGGCAGGCCGGCGCGGCCGCGTAGGCGCCCGCATAGGCGCCCGCGTAGGCGCCCGCATAGGCACTCGCATAGGCGCAGGCCCCCGCTCCGGGCGCTGCGACGCCCGAATTGCGGTATCGCGAATACGCCGCGTCAACGGCGCGCCGCAGGCCGTTCCCCTCAATGAGCAGGCTGTCGCGCGCCGCGTCGCCGCGCTCGGGGCCTGCGGGCCGCGCGGCCTGGCACGGACATTCAAAATCGAGGTTGAGCAGCAGCGTGCGCAGGCCCAGCGACGCGGACAGGCAGAACGCCAGCTCAAACGCAAATTCGTGGTTCAGCAGGACGGACAGGATCAGGCTTCTGACAAATGCGGCGCGCGGTGCGCCCGGCAAATCCCCGGCGGGCGCCGCATTGGCAAGCGCGGCGCTGGCCGGCTGCGGCGCGGCGGCGGCAACGGCGCCAGCCTGCGCGGCAGGCGTTGCGGCGAAGGCTGCGCTGTCGCGCCCCGCGACATGCCAAGCCGTCTGCGGCAGTTCCTGCGCATAGTCGCCGTGGGTGCCCACGACCACCGATTCGCGCGCGAAATCCGATGCGCCGCGCCTCGCCGCACGTGCCGCTACGCCATCTCCCGGCTTCGGCGCATCATGCCGCCGATCCGGCGCGGTCGCGGAAGCGCCATTGGCTGGCCCCGCGACGTGCCAAGCCGCCTGAGCCGGCGCAGGCGCATAGTTGCGGGTGGGCGCGCACGCGCCCGCAGGCGCAGGCTCCGCGACATGCCCGGCATGGTCCGGCCATTCGGCGCTGGCCGGCTGCGGCGCGTCGAGCGCGCCCGGCGCACCGGCCGTCTGCGGCAGCTCGCGCGCATAATCGCGGGCGGGCGCGCCGGGCGCATAGCGGCGAGTGGGCGCGTCGGGCGTCCCCGGCGCCCAAGCCGCCTGTCGGCCGGGCAGTGCGCCTGCGGGCGCTTCGGCGGCATCCAGCAGGGCGGCCTTGACCGCGCAAAAATCCCCGTATCTGTCCTCCGCGGCCTCCGCGGCGCACTTTGCCAGCACGGCCCACAGCGCCTCGGACACGCCCTGCGGCCGCGCCCCGCACGGCTCGGAAGCGGCAGGCGCCTGCGGGCTGGCGCCTGTCAAAACGCGCAGCATGGTCACGCCGAAGCTGTACACGTCCGACCTCACGGACGTCTGCCCAAGCCCGTACTGCTCCGGCGCCGCGTATCCCCTGGTCCCGATGTACACGGTGTCCTGCGCGCCGCCCTCCTTGTAGTTCCGCGCGCTGCCAAAATCCACGAGCCTGACGGCGCCGTCGCTGCCGATGATTATGTTGGACGGCTTGAGATCCCTGTAGATTATCGGCTCCGGCTTCTGCGCGTGCAGGAACGCCATGACCTCGCAGATGTCCGCGCCCCACTTCACGGCCGCCGCCTCGTCTATGCGCCCCCCCTGCGAAACCAGCTGCTCCAGCGTCTGGCCTTCCATGTAGTCCTCGACGATGTAGGCCGCCGAGCCCTCCGTGACGATATCGACTATGCGCGGCAGCGCGCTGTGCCTTATTCGCTTCAGCGCGTCTATCTCATGCTCGATCTGCTGCAGGCTCGCCTCGCTGAACGGCACCTCCTTTATCGCCCACAGGCTGCGGAGCCGCACGTTCTCGGCGAGGTAGACGCGCCCGCAGCCCCCAGCGCCGAGCAGGCGCAGTATTTTGTATTTCCCGTCAAACAGGCTGTCCAATCTCATGCTCCGGCTCCCCGCCCTCCTGCCGCCCTTGCTCCATGGCTCCCTGGCTCGCCGCCTCCCTGCTGCTAGGCCCACTCCGCGCCTCTCCGGCTCCCCGCCCTCCCGGCTTTGCGCCCATGCGGCTTTGCCCCGCTTGCCAGCCTCGCGCCATTTTCCGGCGGCGGCGCGACAAAAATACGACGGCCGCCCGGCTGGGCGCCGCTGTGTCCATTATACTATATATGGAAATATTTAGCAACCATTATTTGGAAATAAAGTTCGATGCGCCGCTCGTGCCGCTCGCGCGTCGCACCGTCCCCACATGATTCACAATATAATCTTCTGCATCACCTTTTTGCTGAGGATGTGCTCCTTCCAGGTCGGCCGCCAGTCGCGAATCGTGTCCTCATAGGCCGCCGCTATGCTCCTCGCGAACTGCGCCGAGGAATTTTGCGCGGCGATGCCCAGGGCGCCGGACACCAGCCGCTCGCGGAACGGCGCGTCGCCTAGGATGGCGCTGAGCTTGCCGGGGATCTCGGCGTCTTCGTCGAACAGGCATCCCGTCTGGCCGTCGTAGATCAGCTTCTCGACGCTCCGGTCCCTTTTCGCGAGGACGGGCAGCCCGGCCGCCATGGCCTCTATGAACGTCAGCCCCTGCGTCTCGCTGAGCGACGCGCTGATAAACACGTCGCCGAGCTTGTAGAACTTGGCTATGTCGCGCCACGGCCGCTCGCCCGCGAATATGACGCTGCCGCCTATGCCGCCCGCGCGCGCGAGCGCCTCGATCTCGCCCTTCCACGGGCCGTCCCCGACGAGCAGGAATTTCGTGCCCGGATTCGCCCTCATGTAGCCCGGCAGGTGCGACACGACGCCGTCGATGTTCTTTTCCTTCGCGAGCCTCCCGACGTACAGAATGACCTTGTCGCCGGGGCCTATGCCCAGCTCCCCGCGCAGCGCCGCGAGCTCCGCCGCCCCGGCCGCGCCGGCCGCCGCGCCGCTGAACTGCTCGATGTCTATGCCGGTCGGGATGACGGATATCGGCCTGTCAACGCTGTATTCCAGCAGCAGGTCCCGCGTCTTCTCCGTCGGCGTCACGATCGCGTCGCACGTGTTGCAGAACTTCCTGCTGAACAGCTTCGCCATCTCGGAGGACAGGTGCGGGAACTTGCCCTTGGTTATGTAGTGCACGTAGTCCTCGTACAGCGTGTGGTAGGTGTGGATGACGGGCTTGTTCAGCGCCGCCGCCATGAGCTTTCCGAACATGCCCAGCGAGAACTCGGTGTTCGTGTGGATGATGTCGAGCCCGAGCGACTTGATCTGGCGCGCCACGCTTTTTTTGTACAGCACCGCCATGCGCCTGCTGGGCAGGAAGAGGAACGGGGCGCTGGGGAGCCTGAACGTGTTCGCGACGTCGGCCCCGCCCTTCAGCGCGGGGTTCGAGCAAGTCACCACGTACACCGTGTGCCCCAGCTTTTCCAGCTCGCGCTTCAAGAGCGCGACGGAGGTGGCCACGCCGTTTATCTCCGGGTAAAACGTATCGGTGAATATTCCTGCGACCATTTCGCCCTCCTT
>JAISFK010000274.1 GCA_031263625.1 Clostridiales bacterium | reverse complement strand
GGCCCGATTAGCCCGTTTGGCGATTCAGGCCCGCCCGCCGCCGCTCGCCGGCTGAGCCCGCCCCGCTTGTTTGCCCTTGCGCCCTCGCCCCGCGCCCTCATGCCCTCGCCCTGCGCCTGCGCCCTCGCGCCCTCGCCCTGCGCCATCATGCCCTCGCCTCCTGCCTCGTGCGCGGGTCGATGACGCTCGTGAGGATGTTCGCGATCAGGTTCCCGGCGAACACGAAGCAGGCGGAGAACAGCACTATGCCGAGGAACAGCGGGATATCGGCGCCGCCCGTCCCCGCCGCGCTGACCGCCGCGCCCAGCCCCGGATAGGAGAACACGTTTTCCGCGAACACGCTGCCGCCGAACAGCTCCGCAAACGAGCCGAACTGCATCGTCATGGCGGGCAGGATCGCGTTGCGGATCCCGTGGCGGAGCAGCATGCGCGCGTCGGACTCGCCCCGCGCGCGCGCGAACAGCGCGTAGTCGGAATTGTAGGCGTCGATCAGCTTTTCCCGCGTGTGCAGCGCGAGGTTCGCGAACGAGAGGAAGCTCAGCGTCAGCGCCGGGAGCGCCAGGTGGTGGAGCCTCTGCCCGATCGTGACGGTCTCCGGCGCGGCGCCCGGCGGGACCGCGAGCCCGAACGGGAACCAGCCGAGCATGGACGAGAACACGGCGAGGAACACGAGCCCGATCCAGAACGTCGGGATGGAGCACATGATCAGGCACAGGCGCCTGACGATCCGGTCGGGCCAGCGCCCCCGGAACAGGCCCATGGCGCAGCCGACGCCGAAGCCCAGCAGGCCGGATAGCGTCCACGCCGCCATCATGAGCGCGAGCGAGGCTTTGAAGCGCTCGCCGATCACCTCCAGCACGGGGCGCCTGAACGAGGTGGACACGCCCCAGTCCCCGCTCAGGATCGCGCGCAGCCATTTCGCGTAGCGCCCGAGCGGCGGGTCGTTCAGCCCCCAGTACTCCTCCATGCGCGCCACGTTTTCGCGCGACACGCCGGGGTTCGCCTGAATGTAGCGCCGCACGGGGTCAATCGGCGACAGCGACGCCAGCGCGAACGCGAGCGCGGACACGGCGAAGAGCAGCGTGACGCCCCGGACGCAGTAAATAGCGATCTGTTTCAGTTTCAATATATATGGCCATCCCCTTTCGCGCCAATCAATCCCCTTTCGCGCCAATCAATCCCATTCCGCGCCAATCAATCCCATTCCGCGCCAATCGATCCCCTTTCGCGTCAATCGATCCCCTTTCGCGCCAATCGGCCCGCTTCGTCAGTCGATCCACTTCCATTCGCGCAGGTTCGCCACGAGCGGCCACGCGTCGCCGTGCGCGTGGATCTTCTGCCTGCCCGTGTCAAGTCCCTCGCGCGCCCAGTACAGGTGGGACTTGTTTATGAGGAAGATGTACGGCGCGTCCCCGCGCATGCTCGTGCCCGTCGCGCCGTCCCACTGCGCCTTTTGCCAGTGCGGCACGGCCTCGTCGAGCGTCTTGGCCCCGAGCGCCGCGTCGAGGTAGCCGTCAACCGTCGGGTTTCTGTAGTTCTCCGGGTTGTACCAGTCGTCCTTGCCCGCGTTGGACGAGTGGAACAGCATGTACGTCGTCATCGGGTTGGAGCTGCCCCACGCGAGTATCATGGGCTCGCTGAACATGCGCGCGCCCAGGTCCTCGCCGGCGCCCTCGACGAGAATTTCTATGCCGAGTCTGTCCCTCGCCTGGTTCGCGGCGCTCATCGCCACCGCCTGGCGCACGCTGTCGCCCGCGAAGTACAGCAGCGGGAATGAGGCCCTGACTCCGCCCTTCTCGCGGATCCCGTCGCCGTCCGCGTCCTCCCAGCCGGCGTCGCCGAGATATTTGAGCGCGAGATCGGGGTCGTATTCTATGGCGCTTTCGGGGTTGGACCACGGCATCCCGTCGTTCTCGGAGTACGCGGGGGCCGCGTAGCCGGACAGCGCCTCGTCGCATATCTGCTGGCGGTCCAGCCCGTAGGCGAGGGCCTTGCGTATCGCGGCGTCGCTCGTGACGCTGTTCCCGACTCTGTGGCCGTACTCGTTCGTCTCGCCGGCGTCCGGCACGACGGGGCCGGCTATGCCCATGTTGTCGAGCGACTTTTCGACGAGCAGCCTGTAGCCGTCGATGGCGTTCGTTGCGGCGATCGTCGCGGAGGTCAGCGTGATGTCCACCTCGCCGGACTTCGCCGCGAGCAGCTGCGTGTCCTCGCCCGACACCTTGACGAACACGGCGCGCGCTATCGCGGGCGCGCCCGCGTAGTAGTCCTCGTTCGCCTCGAGTATGAACTGCTGGTCAACGTCGTACTGCGCCAGCCTGAACGGCCCGGAGCCGACGGGGCTCAGCGCGAAGTCGGGGCCGTATGCCCGCTCCGGCACGATGCCCACCTGGGCGGCCGTGAGGATGAACACGCTGCGCGGCTGTTTCAGCGCTATGACGACGTCGCCGCCGTCCTCGGCGACGCTCTGGACGGCCGACAGGTCGATGCCCGTCGCGTTCGCCATGGCCGTGTTGTAGCTGAACACGACGTCCCGCGCCGTGACGTCCGAGCCGTCGGAGAAGCGCGCGCCGTCGCGCAGCCGGAACGTGTACGCGAGCGCGTCGTCCGACACCTCCCACGACTCCGCGAGGTCGGGCACGACGTTCATGTCCGCGTCGGTCTGGACGAGGGCCGAGTACAGGAGCTGCACGCCGCTGGCGAAGCCGTTGAGCGGGTCGTAGTTCGACGGGATGCTCGGAAACCCGATGACCACCTCGCCGCCGCGCGCAGGCGAGCCGCTGTCACCGCCGCGCCCGCTCCCGCTGTCGCCGCCGCCTGCCGGATTTTCCGCAGTCGTTGCCGTCGCCGCCGCCGTTGCCGCCGCCGCAGCCTGCGCGGAGCCGGAGGCCCCGCCAGCGTTGCCCGCTCCCGTATCGCCCGCGCCGGCCGCATCGCCCGTGTCGCCAGCGCCCGCCGCAGCGGAAGCCTCGGCCTGCGCGGCCGGCGTCCCTCCGGCCGGAGCGCGAGCGCCGCCCGGCGCGCAGCCCGCGAGCAGCGCGAGCGCCGCCGGCAGGGCGATGGCCGCCGCGAGCCAGAGCCCGCGCCCGAATCTGCCCCTGACCCTGCCCCCGAATCCTAACCGGCTCTTGGCAGGCGTTGCCGCCGCCACTGCAGCCGGCGCCACTGCAGCCGCCGCCAGCGCGAGCCGGGTTATTGCTCTTGCGGAAAATAGCTTTTTCATCAGGAACCCCCATCCAGCATTATATATATCAGCATATATATAATGCCAGATGCCATATATGCGCAAGCCCCTGCGGGGGTTATGCCGGCGCGAAAATCGGAAACTTCTGCGAAAGCCACAATAAGCCACAAAAATAGGGAGCACATTCGTGAATATTTTTTTAAAAAAAGTTCTTGCAAAATATTATTCTTTCACATATAATATTGGCTGTTGTGACATGACAGACTGTGAAGCCTGAGATTGCTGCAGGCCGGGCGGCCGGGGCGGGCCAAAAAAATTGGGCGCGCGCCGGAAGCGGGCGGGGCAGGTAACTCAGGCGGAGATTGTCCGATTCGACGAAACCGGGCGGCACGTCACTGTACATTTTGCTTTCTTCATTGAATGACAAAGTACAGCCCAGGCCACGAGCGGGTTTTGCTCACCGTCCTGGGTTTTTTATCCCCAGGATATGACACGCCCGGCATAGTGTACTAGGAGCAGCCGGAACATCGGCTGATTATGCGCAGGATAGGGGGCATTGCAATGAAAAACAAGCAAAAGATCAGAATCAGGCTCAAGGCGTTCGACCACCAGGTGCTTGACCAGTCGGCGGAGAAGATCGTGGAAACGGCGAGGCGCACGGGCGC
Source organism: Clostridiales bacterium (assembly GCA_031263625.1). Taxonomy (GTDB): domain Bacteria; phylum Bacillota; class Clostridia; order WRLR01; family WRLR01; genus JAISFK01. Next base: position 17,948 of record JAISFK010000274.1, on the reverse strand, counting down.
GAAGGTGTCCGGCCCGATACCGCTGCCGACGGAGAAGGAAGTCATCACGATACTGCGGGCGCCCCACAAGTACAAGGACTCGCGGGAGCAATTCGAGATGCGCACGCACAAGCGCATAGTGGACATACTGCTGCCGACGCCCAAGACGGTGGACGCGCTCATGCGCCTCGACCTGCCCGCGGGCGTGGACGTTAAGATAAATCTTTGATGGCGCGCGCCGCTCGCCGCGGCGACATGGCGGGCGCGGGCGGCCGCGTTTTTGCTGACAGGAGGGCTAAGGCTTGAAGAAGTTTATACTTGGCAAGAAACTGGGGATGACACAGATATTCGGCGAGGGCGGCATCGCGATCCCCGTGACCGTCGTCGAGGCCGGGCCGTGCCTGGTCATTCAGAAAAAGACCGTCGAGACGGACGGCTACGAGTCCGTGAAGATAGGCTTCGGCGAGACGGCGGAGAGGAAGCTGACGAAGCCGCAGCTGGGCATGCTGAAGAAGGCGGGCGTCCCCGCGCTCAAGCACGTCAGGGAGTTCAAGGCCTCCGACATAAGCGCGTTCGAGGTGGGGCAGGCCATCAAGGTCGAGGACATGTTTTCGGCGGGCGACATGGTGGACGTGAGCGGCATATCGAAGGGCAAGGGCTTCCAGGGCGCGATCAAGCGCCACGGCCAGCACAGGGGCAAGGAGACGCACGGCTCCAAGTTCCACAGGGCGATTGGCTCCATGGGCGCCAACTCGTTCCCAGGGCGCATATTCAAGGGCAAGAAGATGCCGGGCCACATGGGCAACGACAAGGTCACGGTGCAGAACCTGGCCGTCGTCAAGGTTGACCAGGAGCACGGCCTGCTGCTCGTCAAGGGGGCCGTCCCCGGCGCGCGGGGCGCGCTGCTCTCCATAAAGGAAACAGTCAAGCACGCGTAGCGCCAAAGGCCCCGAAAGGCCCCGATAGGCCCAGATAGGCCCCGATACGCACAAGAGGAGGATTTGAGCTTAAAATGCCTAAAGTGGATCTGTACAATATGGATGGCGAAGTGGTCGGCGACATAGAGCTGCCCGACAGCGTGTTCGGGGTCGAGGTGCACGAGTCCGTTCTGCACGACGCCGTGCTGAACCAGCTCGCGAACAGAAGGCGCGGCACGCAGTCAACGAAGACCAAGAGCGAGGTGCGCGGCGGCGGCAAGAAGCCGTACCGCCAGAAGGGCACCGGCAGGGCGCGGCACGGCAGCATACGCTCCGCCCAGTGGATAAAGGGCGGCGTCATCTTTGGGCCAAAGCCCCGCTCGTTCAAATACACGCTGCCGCGAAAGGTCAGGCGGCTCGCGCTCAAGTCCGCGCTCACGTCCAAGGCCGTTGACAAGGACGTCATAGTGCTGGACGCGCTGTCGCTCGACGAGATCAAGACGAAGAAGATGGTCAAGGTGCTCAACGCGCTCAAGGCCGGCGGCAACACGGCCCTCATCGTCATGCAGGGCAAGGACTTTAACGTGGAGCGCTCGGCGCGCAACATCCCCGGCGTCACGATGGCGCTCGTCAACACGATCAACGCCTACGACATTCTGAAGCACGAGAAGTTCATAGTCACAAAAGCCGCTGTCGGCAGCATCGAGGAGGTATACGCGCAATGAGGAGAGCCGAGGACATCATCATCAGCCCGCATATCACTGAAAAGAGCAACGATCAGCTTGCCGACGGCAAGTACACGTTCATCGTTGACACGCGGGCCACGAAGACGGAGATCAGGCAGGCCGCCGAGAAGCTGTTCAGCGTCAGGGTGCTGAAAGTCAACACGGCCAATTTTGCCGGCAAGGTCAAGCGCCTCGGCGTCCACATCGGGGCGAGGCCCAAGTGGAAGAAGGCCGTCGTCAAGATAGACACGGATCCCAAGGTGCGCACGTACAAGGAAAAGGGCGGCAAAGTGACCGCCTCGTCGAAAAAGCTGCAGACGAGCATAGAGGAATACGGCGTGCTGCAGTGAGCGTTCGCGCCCGCTCTCGCTGTAGTCGCGAGGCTCGCGCGGGGCATGGCTCACAAGCGTAAGCGTGAAGGAGTGAAAACGACATGGCAGTAAAGACATACAAGCCGACAACGCCGGCCAGAAGGCAGATGACATCCGCGGATTTCAGCGTCCTGACTAAAAAGGAGCCGGAGAAGGCCCTGCTCGCGCCGCTGAAAAAGACGGGGGGCCGCAACTCCTACGGGCGCATCACGGTCCGGCACAGGGGCGGCGGCGCCAAGCGCAAGTACAGGATTATCGACTTCAAGCGCAACAAGGACGGCGTCGCGGCCAAGGTCACGGCGCTAGAGTACGATCCGAACAGGTCGGCGTACATCGCGCTCGTCCAGTACGCGGACGGCGAGAAGCGCTACATAATAGCGCCCAACGGCCTCAAGACGGGCGACGTCGTCGTCTCCGGCGCGGGCTCGGACATAAAGACGGGCAACTGCCTGCCGCTCACGAACATACCGGTCGGCACCGTCATACACAATATCGAGCTGAACCCCGGCGCGGGCGCGCAGATCGTGCGGTCGGCCGGCAGCTCCGCGCAGCTCATGGCCAAAGAGGGCGCATACGCGCAGATCAGGCTGCCCTCCGGCGAGGTGCGCATGATACGCATAAACTGCCGCGCCTCGATCGGGCAGGTCAGCAACATCGAGAACGAGAACCTGAAGATCGGCAAGGCCGGGCGCAAGCGCTGGATGGGCCGGCGGCCCAAGGTGCGCGGCGTCGTCATGAACCCCGTTGACCACCCGCACGGCGGCGGCGAGGGCAAGTCGCCGATAGGCAAGCCGGGGCCGGTCACGCCTTGGGGCAAGCCGACGCTTGGCTACAAGACGAGGAAGAAGAAGAACCCGACGGACAAGTACATAGTCAAGAGGCGCAACCAGAAATAGCCGGTGCCGGGAAAGGGAGGTAGCCTGAAAACATGAGCAGATCACTCAAAAAGCAGCCGTTCATTGAGGCAAGGCTTATGAAGCGGATACAGGAGATGAACGCCACGAACAGGAAGACCGTCATAAAGACGTGGTCGAGGGCGTCAACGATATACCCGCAGATGGTCGGCCACACGATAGCCGTCCACGACGGCAGGAAGCACGTTCCGGTTTACCTGTCGGAGGAGATGGTCGGGCACAAGCTCGGCGAGTTCGCCCCGACGAGGACGTACCGGGGCCACGGCCGCACGGAGAAGTCGTCCAGCGTGAGGTAGGCTGAGCTGCGGCCGAGGCGGGCGCCAGGCATCAACGTTTGAAACCGAAGGGAGTGGTATCGTTTGGAGCGCAAGGTAATGTCGAAGGAAGTGCTGCTCGCGAACAAGGACAGCCTTCTTGAACAATACTCGAAAAGGCACAGCAAGAGCAAGAAGCCGTTCCTGCTGACCAAAAAGGAGAGAAAGACGCTCGGCATCGGCAGGGACGAGGGCCGCGCCAGCGTCCGCAACGTGCGCATCGCGGACGGCAAGGTCCGGCTCGTGCTCAACCAGATCAAGGGCAAGAGCATACAGGAGGCGTTCGCCATCGTCAAGAACACGCCGAAGGCGGCCAGCGCCCCGATATTCCGGCTGCTCAAGTCCGCCGAGGCGAACGCCGTGAACAACAACGGGCTGGACAGCGACTTCCTCTACGTGGCCGAGGCCACGGCGACGCAGGGGCCGACGCTCAAGCGCGTCATGCCCAAGGCCAGGGGCAGCGCCGACAGGATCAAGAAGCGCTCGAGCCATATCACGCTGGTCGTCAGGGAAAAATCGGAAAGCTAGTCGAGCAAACGCTAAGGAGGTTTATTTGAATGGGCCAGAAGGTTAATCCGCATGGTTTGAGGGTTGGCATAATAAAGGACTGGGACACCAAGTGGTATTCCGAGAAGAAAGGCTTCAGCGATCTCCTGCTCGAGGACGTCAAGGTCCGCAAGTTCATCAAGAAAAAGCTCTACGCCTCCGGGGTGTCGAGGATTGAGATCGAGCGCGCGGCGAGCAAGATAAAAGTCACCGTCAGCACGGCCAAGCCCGGCATCGTCATCGGCAAGGGCGGGGCCGGCATGGAGATCCTGCGCAAGGAGATTGAGCAGCTCACGGGCAAGAGCGCGCTGGTCAACATCGCGGAGATCAGGGAGCCGGATCTGGACGCGCAGATAGTCGCCGAGAACATCGCGCAGCAGCTCGAAAAGAGGATCTCGTTCCGCAGGGCCATGAAGCAGGCCATGTCGCGCTCGATCAAGCGCTACGCCAAGGGCATAAAGACGTCCGTGTCCGGCAGGCTCGGCGGGGCCGAGATCGCCCGGACGGAGCACTACCACGAGGGCACGATACCGCTGCAGACGCTGAGGGCCGACATAGACTACGGGTTTTGCGAAGCCAACACGACATACGGAAAGATCGGCGTGAAAGTCTGGATTTACAAGGGCGAAGTCCTTCCGGCCGCAAAGAGATCTCAGAAGACCGAAGGAGGCGAATCGTAAATGTTAATGCCTAAGAGGGTTAAGCGCAGGAGGGTCCATAGGGGCCGCATGACGGGCATCGCCACGCGCGGCAACACCGTCTCGTACGGCGACTACGGCATTGCGGCGCTTGAGCCGGCCTGGATCACGGCGAACCAGATCGAGGCCGCCCGTATCGCCATGACGCGCTTCATCAGGAGGGGCGGCAAGGTGTGGATCAAGATATTCCCGCACAAGCCCGTCACGCAGAAGCCCGCCGAGACGCGCATGGGCAGCGGCAAGGGCTCGCCGGAGTACTGGGTCGCGGTCGTCAAGCCCGGAAGGGTGCTGTTCGAGATAGCGGGCGTCAGCGAGGAAATGGCCAGGGAGGCTTTGCGCCTCGCCGCGCACAAGCTCCCGATCAAGTGCAAGTACGTCAAGCGCGAGGGGCCGGTTGCCGGCTCGGGCGCGCGGGGCGCAGGCCAGGCGGGCGACGCCGATGCCGCGGATGCTGTCGATGCCGCTGTCGCCGAGGGCGCGGATGCCGCTGACGCGGCGGCTGTCGCCGAGGGCGCGCAGGGCGCAGGCGACGCCGGCGCAGCTGCAGCCGCAGCCGCAAACGAGAAAATAACCGCGCCGGATCCGGCGCTCGATGATATAGGTGGTGACGCAAATGAAAGCCAGTGAGATCAGGGAAATGTCGCAGGCGGATCTTGAGCATGAGCTGTCGGAGCTCAAGTCCGAGCTGTTCAAGCTGAGGTTCCAGCTTGCGACGAACCAGCTGGACAACCCGATGAAGCTGAAGGACGTGAAGAAGTCCATAGCCAGGGTGAAGACCATTATCCGCGAAAACGAGATCAAGGGCGCCGCCGGCGCGAAAAACGCCGCGGGCGGGGCATAAGGAGGGATAGCGTTGCAGAGCGAAAACGAGCGCGCACTGAGGAAGACAAGGATTGGCAAGGTTGTCAGCGACAAGATGGACAAGACGATCGTCGTGGCCGTGGAAACCAGCGTCAAGCACCCGCTGTACAAGAAGATCATCAAGCGCACATTCAAGCTGAAGGCGCATGACGAGAATAACGAGTGCTCGGCCGGGGATCGCGTGAGGGTCATGGAGACCAGGCCGCTCAGCAAGGACAAGAGATGGCGGCTCGTCGAGATTGTCGAGAAGGCGCGCTGACGCTGGCGCGTTGCAACGCCAGAGTGCCTCAGCGCCGAGGCGATAGAGCGCCAAAACGCCGGAGCGCTAGAGCGCATGAGCGCCCAAGCGCCGCAACGCCAGAGCGCATGAGCGCCGCGGTTTTCGCGCCAAAACTTGAAAAGGGATGGTCAATAAACTATGATACAGGTTCAGACCCGGCTGAAATCGGCCGACAACACGGGCGCCAAGGAAATGATGTGCATCAAGGTGCTGGGCGGGTCGTGGCGCAAGTACGCGAACGTCGGCGACGTCATAGTCGCCAGCGTCAAGAGCGCCGCGCCGGGCGGCGCGGTCAAGAAGGGCGAGATCGTCAAGTGCGTCGTCGTGCGCACGAAGAAGGGCGTCCGGCGCCCGGACGGCTCGTTCATCCGGTTTGACGAGAACGCGGCCGTCATCATCAGGGACGACAAGAACCCCAGGGGCACGCGCATATTCGGGCCCGTGGCGAGAGAGCTGCGCGACAAGGACTACATGAAGATCCTGTCGCTCGCGCCGGAGGTGCTGTAGGCCGGGCGCCGCGGGCCGGCGGCCGGCGGCGGGCGCGAAACGGCAGTCTGTAAATTTGGAGGGAAGCGGATATGAGCATCAAGCTGCACGTAAAGAAGGGCGACACGGTATACGTCCTCACCGGCAAGAACAGGGCCGCGACCGGGAAAGTACTCAGGACCATCCCGGAGAAGTCGCGCGTGCTCGTGGAGGGCGTCAATCTGGTGAAGAAGCACAAGAAGCCGCAGAGGAACAATCCGGGCGGCATAATCACCCAGGAGGCGCCCATACACATATCGAACGTAATGCTTGTCTGCAACAAGTGTGGCGCGCCGGCGAGGGTTGGCAGGCGGCTGCTCGAGAACGGCGACAAGGTGCGCTACTGCAAGCGGTGCAAGGAAAATATAGACACGATTGTAAACAAGGCGAAGGAATCGTGACGTTGTCGGGAAGGGAGGCAGGCACTAAACAATGGCCAGGCTAAAAGACAAGTACCACAAGGACATAGCGCCCGCGCTGATAGAGAAGTTCAAGTACAAATCCATCATGCAGGCCCCGAAGCTGGAAAAGGTCGTGCTGAACATGGGCGTCGGGGAGGCCAAGGAAAATTCCAAGGCGATTGACTCCGCGGCGGGCGACATGTCAATCATTTCGGGCCAGAAGCCCATCGTCACCAAGGCGAAGAAGTCCGTGGCGGCGTTCAAGCTCAGGGCGGGCATGAACATCGGCTGCAAGGTGACGCTGCGCGGCGACCGCATGTACGAGTTTGTGGACAAGCTGTTCAACGTGGCCCTGCCGAGGGTCCGCGACTTCCGGGGCGTCCCGCTCAACTCGTTTGACGGCAGGGGCAACTACTCCGTGGGCATAAAGGAGCAGCTCATTTTCCCGGAAATTGAATACGACAAGATCGACAAGATTCGCGGCATGGACATCGCTTTCGTCACGACCGCGAACACGGACGAGGAATCCAAGGAGCTGCTGCAGCTGCTGGGGATGCCTTTCAGTCAGGGCTAAGGAGGATAATACGGTGGCAAAGACGTCGATGATAATAAAGCAGGGCAGGACGCCAAAGCACGCGACGAGGTTCCACAACCGGTGCAAGATATGCGGCAGGCCGCACGCCTACCTCAGAAAGTTCGGCGTGTGCCGGCTGTGCTTCCGCATGTTGGCGTACAAGGGCCAGATCCCTGGCGTGAAAAAAGCCAGCTGGTAGCGGAGGCGGGCGCTACGAAGCTGTGTTGAAGCTGTGTTTCGGAAGGAGGCAATCATGCAGATAAGCGATTCTATAGCCGACATGCTGACAAGGATAAGGAATGCCGGCTCCGCAAAGCACGAGTCGGTCGAGATACCGGCGTCGAACATAAAGAAGGAGATAGCGTACATCCTGCTCAAGGAGGGGTACGTCAAGGACGTCCAGTTCGCCGTTGACAACAAGCAGGGCAGCATAAAGGTGGTCCTGAAATACACCGGCAACAAGAAAAACGTCATCACGGGCATAAAGAGGATCAGCAAGCCGGGGCTGCGCGTGTACGCGAACAAGGACGAGCTGCCCAAGGTGCTGGGCGGCCTGGGCATCGCGATCATATCCACGTCGCGCGGCATCATGACGGACAGGAGCGCGCGCAGGGAGGGCATCGGCGGCGAAGTGATGGCCTTTGTCTGGTGAGCGCGGGCATATAGCCCATGACGGGAACGGAGGGTTTGCAAAATGTCAAGGATAGGCAAGATGCCGATAGACGTGCCCAAGGGCGTGGACGTCAAGATTTCGGACGGCAACGAGGTGTCGGTCAAGGGGCCCAAGGGCTCGCTTTCCGGCACGTTCGACAGGAACATGCTGCTGACGCTGGAGAACAGCCAGATCATAGTCAAGCGGCCCAACGACGAGAAGCGCAACCGCGCCATGCACGGCCTGACGCGCTCGCTCATAAGCAACATGGTGACGGGCGTCACGGCGGGCTTCGAAAAGGCGCTGGACATAAACGGCGTCGGCTACAGGGCGCAGAAGCAGGGCAAGAAGCTCGTGCTGCTGCTCGGCTACTCGCACCCGGTCGAGATGGAGGATCCCGACGGCATCACGACGGAGGTCGTGGGCCAGAACAGGATCATCGTGCGCGGGATCGACAAGCAGGCCGTCGGCGAGTTCGCCGCGAAGATCCGCATAAAGCGCAAGCCGGAGGTCTACAAGGGCAAGGGCATCAAGTACGAGTACGAGGTCATAAGGCGCAAAGAGGGCAAGACCGGCGCGAAAGGCAAGAAGTAGCCGCTTAGCTTAGCTTAGGCGGCCGGCTCGGCCGCCAACAAGGAGTTGATGTGACATGGTAAAGAAACCGGACAAAAACAAGGTCAGGATCAAAAGGCACTTCAGGGTGCGCAAGAAGATATCCGGCACGCCGGAGCGCCCGCGCCTGAACGTGTTCCGCAGCCTCAACCACATATACGCCCAGCTGATCGACGACACGGCCGGCGCCACTCTCGTCGCCGCGTCCACTTTGGACGCCCCGCTGAAGGCCAGCCTGAAAAACGGCGGCAACAAGGAGGCGGCCAAGGCTGTCGGCGCCCTGATAGCCGCGCGCGCCGTCGAGAAGGGCTTCAAGCGCGTCGTCTTCGACAGGGGCGGGTATCTGTACCACGGCCGCGTGAAAGAGCTGGCCGAGGCCGCGAGGGAAGCCGGACTGGAATTTTAAGGGAGGGATTGTTGCTTGGAGCGAATAGACTACAGCGAGATGGAGCTTAAAGAGAAAGTCGTCCACATCAGCCGCGTGACAAAGGTTGTGAAGGGCGGCAGGAATTTCAGGTTCAGCGCGCTCGTCGTCGTCGGCGACGAGAACGGCCATGTCGGCGGCGGCCTGGGCAAGGCGGCCGAGATCCCGGACGCGATCAGGAAGGGCATAGAGGACGCGAAGAAGAACCTCATCAGGGTGCCGCTCCGCGACTCTACGCTGCCGCACGAGGCGATCGGGCGGTTCGGCGCCGGCAGGGTGCTGCTCAAGCCCGCCGGGCGAGGCACGGGCGTCATCGCCGGCGGCGCGGTCAGGGCCGTGCTGGAGCTGGCCGGGGTGCGCGACATCAGGACGAAGTCCCTGGGGTCGAACAACCCGACGAACATGGTGAGCGCCACGCTCAGCGCCCTCTCGCAGATGAAGACGGCTGAGGACGTCGCGAGGCTGCGCGGCAAGAGCGTGGACGAGATCCTTGGCTAGGGCGCGCGAAAGGGGCGGGCCGTGGCAGTAGCAAGCTACGGCAGTTGCAGGCGGCGGGCTATGTGCGCTCTCTGTGCGCGGCAACGGCGGCGGCATTACAGTTCAGAGGGCGCGTGGGCCAGCATAAAGATGCAACCGATTCGGTTCCCCGTCATTTGGGGGCTTGTCCCGGAATCCAGCCTTTGATTTTTGGATTCTGGGTCAAGGATCAGTCGGGCTAGGCGCGAACTGTGACGCGGCGGCGGGCAGTGTGCCGCGACGGCGCGCGCGGGGGCGCCGGGGGCCGGCGGCGCCTGGAATACTCAGTCAGGAGGAAATGCAATGCTCAGGATAACGCAGATAAAGAGCACGAACAGAGCCAAGTTCAAGCAATACGCGACGGTCGAGGCGCTTGGGCTCAAGAGGATCAGGCACTCCGTGGAAAAGCGGGACACGCCGCAGATTCGCGGCATGATCAAGCGAGTGAGCCATCTTGTCAAGGTCGAGGAGATAGGCGACGGGCCGGCGCCAGCTCCCCAGCAAGGGGCCGCGCAGGCGCCGCAGCAGTGAGGCGCTGCGGCAATGCCATTTTAGGCGCCGCGGCCAAGTTTTGCGCCAAAACTTGAAAAGGAATGGACATAGACTAAATGAAACTTTTTGAATTGTCATCGCCGAGCGGCGCGAGGAAGGCGCCCAAGCGGAAGGGCCGGGGTCCCGGCACGGGCAACGGCAAGACGGCGGGCCGCGGCCACAAGGGCCAGAAGGCCAGGTCCGGCGGCGGCGTGCGCCCAGGCTTCGAGGGCGGGCAGATGCCGCTGTACCGCAGGCTGCCCAAGCGCGGCTTCAGCAACAAGATCTTCGCGAAGGTCTACGCGCACGTCAACGTGGGCGACCTGAACGTGTTCGAGGACGACATGTTCATAACGCACGAGCACCTGATGGCGAAGGGGCTGATCAAAAAGCGGCTCGACGGGGTGGTCGTCCTCGGCAACGGCGAGCTGACAAAAAGGCTGACCGTGTCCGCGGAGCGCTTCTCAAAGACTGCGGAGCAGAAGATCGAGGCTGCGGGCGGGAAGGTAAATAAGGTGATTTAGCATGGGCAGCATGTTTGAAACCTTGAAAAACGCGCTTAAAATACCGGATCTGAGAAAAAAGCTGATCTTCACCGTAGCCATGCTGCTGATCTTCCGCATAGGCTCGCACATCCCCGTGCCGGGGCTGTCGCAGGAGATGTTCGCGGACCTTCTGAACAGCGCGGGCACGCTGGGCCGGTTCATCGACACGCTGACGGGCGGCGCCTTCGCGAACGCCACGATATTCGCGATGGGCATAACGCCGTATGTCAACGCCTCCATCATAATGCAGCTGCTCACGGTCGCGATCCCGCAGCTCGAGCGCCTGCAAAAAGAGGGCGACGAGGGCCGCAAGAAGATCCAGCAGTGGGTGCGCTACGCCACGGTCATACTGGCGTTCGTGCAGGCGACCGCGCTGTACTTCGGCATGAGGAACGCCGTGTACGTGGCGGATCCGAGCAGCGTCGTCAGCAACGTGTTCAGCTTCCTGACCGTGACGCTCACGTTCACGGCGGGCACGGCGTTTTTGATGTGGCTGGGCGAGAAGATCACGGACAAGGGCATCGGCAACGGCATCTCGCTCATCATATTCGCGGGCATAGTCTCGAGGGCGCCGACGGCCGTGGCGTCGCTCGTGACGATAGTGTACAACCCTGACGGCGGCGGCATCAGCATAAGCGGCCTCGTCACGCTGCTCGCCATTTTGATCGTGTTCGTCGGCGTCGTGGCCGCGGCGATCTGGGTGCAGCAGGGCGAGCGCAGGATTCCGATCCAGTACGCCAAGCGCGTCGTGGGCAGGAAGATGATGGGCGGGCAGAGCTCGCATCTGCCGATGAAGGTCAACATGGCCGGCGTCATACCGATCATTTTCGCGATGTCCATACTCTCGCTGCCGTCCACGATTGTCGCGTTTTTCTTCGCCAACTCCACGAACCCGATCGTGGTTGGCATCACGAACTTCCAGTCGTCCATCGGGTACGCGCTGCTCAACGCCGTCCTCATCGTGTTCTTCACGTTCTTTTACACGATCGTGCAGTTCAACCCGGTCGAGGTGGCGAACAACCTGAAAAAGAACGGCGGCTTCATACCGGGGATCAGGCCGGGCAAGCCGACGGCCGACTTCATATCGCGCATACTTTACAGGATTACGTGGTTCGGCGGCATTTTCCTCGCGCTGATAACGATATTCCCGAACGTGCTGGGGATGATCACGGGCATCACGGGGCTGTGGTTCGGCGGCACGTCCGTGCTCATACTGGTCGGCGTCGCGCTCGACACGGTGAAGCAGATCGAGTCGCAGATGCTCATGCGCCACTACAAGGGATTTTTGAGCTAGAGGTATTTTTGATGGTCAATATTGTATTGCTGGGCGCGCCCGGCGCGGGCAAGGGCACGCAGGCGGAGAACATTTCGCGCAAGTACGGGATCCCGCAGATATCGACGGGCGACATTTTCAGGCAGAACATCAAGGACGGCACCCCGCTGGGCGCGAAGGCCAAGGCGTACATGGACGCGGGCCAGCTCGTGCCCGACGAGCTGACGATCAGCCTCGTGACGGACAGGCTGAAGCTGGACGACTGCAAGAACGGCTACATTCTGGACGGCTTCCCTCGGAACATCGCCCAGGCCGAGGCCCTGGACGGCTATCTCGCCGGGGCGGGGCAGAGGCTGAGCGCCGTGCTGTCCATAAGCGTGGCGGATCAGGCGATTGTTGACAGGCTGTCCGGCAGGAGGGTCTGCCCGGCCTGCGGCAAGACGTACCACGTCGCCTACAACCCGCCGAAGAGCGCTGGCGCGTGCGACAGGTGCGGCGGGGCCGTGGTCCAGAGGCCGGACGACGAGGCGGGCACGGTCATGGAGCGGCTGGCGGTCTACCGCGAGCAGACGGCGCCGCTCATCCGGTACTACCGGACGTCGGGCGTGTTCGCGGAAGTCCCCGGCAGGGACAGGGTGGAGGACACGTCGGCGGACACGCTGGCGGCGCTCGGCGGCCTGCTCGCGGCGGGCGCGGGCGAATGAAACATGGCGGCAATGACGACTATGGCTATATGATAACGATAAAGAGCGGCAGGGAAATCGATCTCATGCGCAGGGCCGGCGACATACTGGCGCGCTGCCTGCTCATGCTGGAGCGGAACGTGGCGGACGGCGTGGCCACCTCCGAGCTGGACAGGCTGGCGGGCGAGTTTGTATATGCCAGCGACTGCCTGCCGTCGTTTTTGGGCGTCCCCGGCTTTGTGGACGGCGCGCCCGACTACCCCGCGAACCTGTGCGTGTCCGTCAACGACGAGGTCATACACGGCCTGCCAGGCTCGCGCCGCCTGAAAGCCGGCGACATCGTCAGCATCGACATGGGCCTCATATACAAGGGCTACCACTCCGACATGGCCCGCACGTTCTGCGTCGGCGCCGTGTCCGACGAGGCGGCGCGGCTCGTGCGCGCGACCAGGGAGGCGTTCTGCGAGGGGATGCTGGGCGCCGTGCCCGGCAACCGGGTTTCGGACATATCGCGCCGCGTGCAGAGGCGCGCCGAGGCGGACGGGTACTCCGTCGTGAGGGATTTTGTGGGGCACGGCATAGGCACGGAGCTGCACGAGCCGCCGCAGATCCCCAACTTCGTTTCGCGCGGGGAGCGCGGCGAGCGGCTCGCGGCGGGCATGACGCTCGCGATAGAGCCGATGGTGAACGCGGGCGCGCATGGCGTCGAGATCCTGCCCAACAAGTGGACGGTGGTCACGCGCGACGGCTCGCTGTCGGCGCACCACGAGAACACGCTGCTCGTGACGGCCGACGGGCAGCCGGCCATACTGAGCGCCCCCGCATAGCGGGCGGCGGCGCGGCGGGGCAGGCCGGGCCGGCGGGCGGCGCGAGGGCGCGAGCGGGCGGCGCACAGGGCGCGGATGCGCGGGCGCGAACGAAGCGCTTGATATATGGCGCCGTTTGATATATACTATAATTTTGAAGCGGGGATGCTGCATTGACGCCTTTGGACCTGTACGGCAGGGTCGTGGCCCCAAAGAGCGGGCGCGGCAGGGGCAGGCCGTTTGCGGTGGTCGGGCACACGCCGGACGGGATGCTGCTGATATCCGACGGGAGGCTCCGCAAGATTGGCAGGCCCAAGAAGAAGAACATGAAACACCTGGCGTTCGCGGACGCGAGCCTGGGCGGGGTGAGGGCCCTGCTCCTGGAGGGCGGCCGGCCGACGGACAGGCAGCTGAGGGGCGAGCTTGCGGAGGAGCATTTGAAAGGGATCTTTTATGTCAAAAGATGATGTCATCGAGGTTGAAGGCGTTGTGGTCGAGTCATTCCCGAACGCGATGTTTCAGGTGGAGCTGAAGAACGGGCACAAGGTTCTGGCCCACATATCGGGCAAGCTGAGGATGAACTTTATCCGTATACTGCCGGGGGACAGGGTCACGCTGGAGCTGTCGCCGTATGACCTGACGCGCGGCCGTATAACCTGGCGATCCAAATAGAAACGCATACAAACGAAGGGAGCGCGAAAACCGTGAAAGTTAAGCCGTCTGTAAAAGCTATATGCGAGAAGTGCAAGATAATCAAGAGGAAAGGGCGCGTGATGGTCATCTGCGCCAACCCCAAGCACAAGCAGCGCCAGGGGTAGGCCGCGAGGGCCAGGTTGCGGCTGAGCGGCTGGCCTGCTGAGCGGCTGAGGCGGCTGGCTGAGTGAGCGGCCAGCGGGCCGACGGTGCAGCGGGCCGATGGTTTAGCGGGGCCGACGATGCAGCGGGCCAGCGGGCGAAACGGCCGCGCGGCTGAGAGGCCGGGGGAGTGGGCGCCGTAGCGGGCGCTATTATGAGCAAACAGAAAGGGTGTAAAAAGATGGCGCGTATTGCCGGCGTTGACTTGCCAAGGGACAAGAGGGTCGAAATCGGGCTCACCTATATTTTTGGCATTGGGCGGTCAAAATCAAACGAAATTCTGAAGACGACGGGCGTAAACCCGGACACGAGGATCAAGGATCTGACGGACGACGAGATCAGCAGCCTGAGGGAGATCATCGACCGCTCGTACAAGGTGGAGGGCGATCTCAAGCGGGAAGTCGCGCTGAACATCAAGCGCCTGATCGAAATCGGCAGCTACCGGGGCAGAAGGCACCGCTCCGGCCTCCCCGTGAGGGGACAGCGCACGAGGACGAACGCCAGGACGAGAAAAGGACCGTCGAAGGCTATTGGCGGCAGAAAGAAGTAGGAGGGGTCATATAAATGGCAAGGGTTGCGGCTAACAAGAGGATAGCCAGAAAGAGAAGAGAGCGGAAGAACATCGAGCGGGGCGTCGCGCACATCAGATCCACGTTCAACAACACGATCGTGACGCTGACGGACACGGCCGGCAACGCGCTGTCGTGGGCCAGCGCCGGCGGGCTCGGCTTCCGGGGATCGAGAAAGAGCACTCCGTTCGCCGCGCAGATGGCCGCCGAAACCGCTTCCAAGGCAGCCATGGAGCACGGCCTGAAAACGGTCGAGGTGTACGTGAAGGGGCCGGGCGCGGGGCGCGAGGCCGCAATCCGGGCGCTGCAGACTGCCGGGCTGGACGTCAGCATGATAAAGGACGTGACGCCGATCCCGCACAACGGCTGCAGGCCGCCAAAGCGCAGGAGGGTCTGATCCGCCGCCGGGGCGCGCGGAGGGCCTGAACGGCTGCGGGGGCGCCTCGCCCGCCGCGGCGCGGGAGCCAGCCGCGCCCGATACGCGCATCGTGGGCAGCGGGCAACGGGCAACGGGCCGCAGGCACTGCCGCATGGCGCGCGCCGCGCCATATGCGAGCCGCCGGGAGCCGCGCTTTTAGGCGCCGCCGCCCGCTCGGGCGCCGTTTCGCCGGCGCTTGCCGGGCGCCGCTGGGGGCTGTGGGGCGCCGCTGGGGGCGCCGCCACCCGCATGGCTGCCGGCCTTGCGGGCTTTGCGGGCTTTTCGCGCAGGCCGAAACTAATTATTTGGAGGTAGAAGAACAGATGGCAAGGTACACCGACGCATCGTGCAGGCTCTGCCGGAGGGAGGCCCAAAAGCTCTTTCTCAAGGGCGAGCGCTGCTACACAAAAAAGTGCTCCATCGACAAGCGGCCATACGTGCCCGGACAGCACGGCCAGCAGCGGAAGAAGCAGTCCGAGTACGGCCTGCAGCTCCGCGAGAAGCAGAAGGCGAAGCGCTTTTACGGCGTCCTCGAAAGCCAGTTCGCGAAGTATTTTGACATGGCCGTGCAGCGCAGCGGCGTGACGGGCACAAACCTCCTGCAAATACTGGAGAGCCGGCTGGACAACGTCGTCTACAGGCTCGGCATGGCCACGTCGAGGGCCGAGTCGAGGCAGCTTGTCAGGCACGCGCACTTCACGGTGAACGGCCAGAAGGTCAACATCCCGTCGTACCTTGTCAGGCCCGGCGACGTCG
Source organism: Clostridiales bacterium (assembly GCA_031263625.1). GTDB lineage: Bacteria > Bacillota > Clostridia > WRLR01 > WRLR01 > JAISFK01. The sequence continues at coordinate 2,203 of JAISFK010000274.1, read as the reverse complement.
TCGCCCTGCGCGGCAAGAGCAGGAGCGTCGAGAAATTCAAGGCCGTGCTCGAGATCACGGGCAGCAAGGTCCTGCCGCAGTGGCTGGAGTTTGACGTGGACAACATGACGGGCAGGGTGCTGTCGCTGGCGGCCAGGGAGGACGTGGACGTGCAGGTCAGCGAGCATCTGATCGTTGAGCTGTACTCCAAGTAAGGCGCTTTGACATCTCCACTGTGAACAGCCAAGTGCGTTTTGAAGGAGGGTTTTTTGTTGATAGAGATTGAGAAGCCCAGAATAAAGTGCGTGGAAGCCAGCGGCGACTACACGTTCGGCAAGTTTGTCATTGAGCCCCTCGAGAGGGGCTATGGGATAACGCTCGGCAACTCCCTGAGAAGGGTTCTGCTTTCGTCGATTCCGGGGGTGGCCGTCAACTCGATAAAGAGCAATACCGCGCTGCATGAATTTTCAACCATACCGGGCGTAGTCGAGGATGTCACGGAGATCATCCTGAACATCAAGGAGCTGTCCTTGAAGATGTATTCCGACGGGCCCAAGACGGTTTATATAGACGTGGATCGCGAGGGGCCCGTCACGGCGGGCGACATCAAGGCGGATTCGGACGTCGAGATCCTGAACCCGGATCTGCACATCGCGACGCTGAACGGCGACAGCAAGCTGTACATCGAAATGACGATTGACAAGGGCAGGGGCTACGTGTCGGCGGAAAAGAACAAGTACCCCGGCCAGCAGATCGGCATACTGCCAGTGGACTCCATCTACACGCCCGTCAAAAAGGTCAACTACACGGTCGAGAACACGCGCGTCGGCCAGAACACGGAGTTCGACAAGCTGACGCTCGAAGTGTGGACGAACGGCAGCATAAAGCCGGACGAGGCCATAAGCCTGGGCGCGAGGATAATGAGCGAGCACCTGAACCTGTTCATAGACCTGTCCGATCAGGCCAGGTCGGCCGAGATTCTGGTCGAGAAGGAAGAGACGAAGAAAGAGAAAGTGCTGGAGATGACGATCGAGGAGCTCGATCTGTCTGTCAGGTCGTACAACTGCCTCAAGCGGGCGGCGATCAACACGGTGGAGGATCTGACGAACAAGACAGAGGACGACATGATGAAAGTGCGCAACCTCGGCAGGAAGTCGCTGGAGGAAGTGCTTCAGAAGCTTGAGGCGCTCGGCCTGCAGCTGGCGTCGTCCGAGGAGTAGGCGCGGGCGAGGGCGGAGGCAGGGGAGCAGTCGGAGAGTAGGGGGAGCAGGCGCAAAGACTTAATCGGGAGGATGATGGCACAATGGCGACAAACAGACAGCTGGGCCGCCCTTCGGCGCAGCGCAAGGCAATTTTGAGAGGGCTCGTGACGGCGCTGCTGAGGGACGGCAAGGTCATAACGACGGAGACGCGGGCGAAAGAGGTCAGGAGCATAGCCGAAAAGCTCATCGCGTCCGCCGTCAGGGAGACGGACAACTTCACGTCCAGGCAGGAGAAGGTCAGCGTCAAGAAGACGGACAGCAAGGGCAAGGCCATCACGGCGCGCAGGGAGTCGAAGAACGGCAGGGTCTACTTCGTGGTGGAGCGCGAGATCAAGACGGCCATGAAGACCGTGGACAGCCCGTCGAGGCTGCACGCGCGCAGGCTGGCGCTGCCGTGGGTGTACCGCGCGAAGGACGAGAAGGGCAAGCCGCTGAACCTGCTCAACAAGCTGTTCGACGAGATCGCGCCGAAATACAAGTCCAAGCAGGGCGGGTACACACGGATATACAAGCTGGGGACGCGCCGGGGCGACGCCGCCGAGATGGCGCTGCTGGAGCTGATTCAGTAGGGCGGGGCGCGGCGCGGCAGCGGGCCGGCTTGCTGGCTGGCGGGATGCGGCGCGAAAAGGGCGTTTACATTGATTGAATAGTCAACATAGCAGACAGACGCCGTGGACGGCGTATGCGACCCGCAGCCGCTTTGGCATGCGGGTTTTGGCTAATTATTGGAATGCTTTGGCTGATTGGGAAGCTTTGGCTGATTGCAAGGCTTTGGCGAATGGCGAATGGCGAGTGGGGAGGCTTTGGCTGATTGCAAGGCTTTGGCGAATTGCGAATTGCGAATGGCGAATTGGGAGGCTTTGGCGAATTGGAGGTTTTTGATTGCCGGACGAGCGCCTGATAGATCTGGAGGACGTCACATTTTCATACTGGCAGGACTACGAGCAGGATTTCGAGCCTGA